>JBFJYX010000088.1:0-9509 GCA_041622415.1 Pontiella sp. | reverse complement strand
TTTATCCGCGCCCTCGCCGTCGTGCACAATCATCATCGCCAGCTCAAAACAGACCGATTCCAGGGCCTCGAAAAATACGCCCCAGTCGTGGGAATCCTCATTCAGCGGCCGGTTTTCCGCCGCACCGTTGGCCAGCGCCAGCACCGTATCGTTGGTACTCTGGTCGCCATCGATCGAAATCCGGTTGAAACTGCCGTCCACCGCTTCTTTCAGCGCGGCCTGCAGCGCATGCTGCTCCACCGCCGCGTCCGTCGTGATATACGACAGCATCGTCGCCATATTCGGCTCAATCATCCCCGCGCCCTTGGCAAACCCGACGATTTTCACCGGCTTGCCTTCAATCTCGAACTCCGCCACCGAAACTTTCGGCCGCGTGTCCGTCGTCATCATCGCCTGCGCGCAGTCCTGCACATTTTCGATCAGGGCCGACTCAAAAAGTTTTCCAATGCCCGGAATAATTTTATCCAGCGGCAGCTGCGGGCCGATCTTGCCCGTGGAGCAGATAAAGACTTCCTGCGGCTCGCAGCCGATCACCTTGGCGGTTTCGGCCGCCATCTCCTTGGCGGCCACCAGCCCCTCGGAACCGGTGCAGGCATTCGCAATCCCGCTGTTCATCACAATCGCACGCGCAACGCCGTGCTCCAAATGCGCCCGGCACACCTTGACCGGTGCTGCGCAAACCTGGTTGGTGGTAAACACACCGGCCGAGGCGGCGGGCCGCTCCGAAAGGATCAACGCCATATCTTTTACACTCGCCGGTTTGATTCCGGCGGCAATACCCGCGCATCTGAAGCCTTTCGGCAAATGAATTTCTGAATACATGTCCTGTTCCTTTACTTCCAATGGTTGGAAGGCGGATTAAAAAGATTTTCCAATGGTTGGAAAACAAAAAAAGCCCCCCGGCTCCGGGAGGCTTTTGTCGTTCGCAGTTCGTAACGATTAACGTTTGGAGAACTGGAAGCGTTTACGCGCACCCGGCTGACCCGGTTTCTTACGTTCTTTCATACGGGCATCGCGAGTCAGGAAACCGGCTTTTTTCAAAACCGCTTTCAGCTCATCGTCGGAACCGGCCAGCGCACGGGAAACAGCGTGAACCACTGCATCGCACTGACCTGATTTACCGCCGCCTTTAACAGACGCGATGATGTCGTATTTACCCGCAACGCCGGCACATTCGAACGGCTTCTTGAGCAGTTCCTGCTGGAGGGCGGTGTTAAAATAGCGGTCAGACTCGAGGCCGTTAACGGTGATGGTACCGGCACCCTCAGTCATGCGTACACGAGCAACAGAAGTCTTGCGACGTCCGGTTGCGGCTAATGTCAGAGTATCTTTTGCCATGATCAATTATCCTGCTTAGAAGTTGAGGGCCAGTTCTTTCACCTGCTGCGCTGCATGCGGATGCTCGCCGCCGGCATAGACCTTCAGGCGCTTGAGCGTCTGACGGGACTGGCGGTTGGTCGGCAGCATGCCTTTAACCGCCTGGGTGATGATGCGTTCCGGATTCTTTTCACGGATGTCCTTGGCCTTTGTTTCGGTGCGGCCGCTGGAATATCCGGAATAATCCTGATAGATCTTGTCTGTCTCTTTGTTGCCGGTCAGCTTGATTTTGTCAGCATTAACCACAACAACAAAGGCGCCGGTGTCAACATGCGGCGTATACGTGGGCTTATCGCGACCACGAAGCGCGTCGGCAATAACTACAGCCAGACGGCCGGCCGGTTTGTCGGTAGCATCGACAACATACCAGTCGCGTACAATGTCAGCCTCTTTGGGCATAAAAGTTTTCATTTAAATAGTCCTCTAGCGTTGTTCGGTAAAAACACAAGGTGGGGGAAGTTATAGAAGCGGCATGGCCATGTCAACCCCTGTAAGCAAGAAGTTTGTGGTTTTTCCGGCCGTCGCAAACCTGCTATAAACCCGCCCATGCAATTGGCACTGACCAGTCTACGTCCCCGCAGACGCCCAACATGGCTTGGCGGGCTCCTGATAGCAATCACAATTCTCGTCCTTTGCTTTGCCTTCGTCGCCAACCTCTACCCCTTCCTCGCTCCGGAAAAACCGCCGCATAAAGGACTTATGGTGGTTGAAGGGTGGATTCACGACTTCGCCCTCGACGACGCCATCACCCTGTTCCGGCGCGGCGACTACGAAAAAATCGTCTGCACCGGCGTGCAGATCGAGACCGGCAGCTACATCCAGCAGTTTAAATCCTACCCCGAAATGACCGCCCAGCGATTGCGCAAAATGGGCATTCCCGAAGAAAAAATTATCGTCACCGTCGCCGCCGCCGCAAAAAAAGACCGCACCTACATGTCGGCCGTCGCCCTGCGCGAAGCGTTTATGGCCTACAATCTCGAATCCCGCGACCTGCATCTCATCACCGTCGGCCCGCACGGGCGCCGCAGCCGCATGCTCTTCCAGAAAGCGCTCGGGCCGCAGTACAACATCGGGGTCACCTGCCTCGAGCCCTCCTCCTACGACCCCGAAGACTGGTTCACCAACAGCGAAGGGGTGCGCGGCGTCATCGGCGAAGCCCTCGCCTACACCTACGCCAAACTCTTTTTCCACCCCTGATGAACGAAACCGAACAACATCCCCTGCTCTGGCTCGCCGTGCTCTCCCTCACTGAACAGGCCACCCGCGACTGGCTCACCGGTCTTTACAACCGCCGCTATTTTGAGGAAACGCTCGCCGACCACATCGAAGCCGCAAAACGGTACGACCGCGAGCTCAGCCTCGTCCTCTTCGACATCGACCGTTTTAAGCAGATCAACGACACCTCCGGGCACGCCGCCGGCGACACCGCACTCCGGTCCTTCGCTGAAATCCTGAAATCCACCGCCCGCTCCGCCGACATTCTCTGCCGGTTCGGCGGCGATGAGTTTGCGGTGATCCTGCCGGAAACCGGACCTTCCAATGCCTGGAAATTTGTCGAGCGGGTCATGGCGCAGCAGAAATACCCCACCGTCTCCGCCGGCGTCGCCGCCCTGCCCTCCGCCGATCTCGTCAAAGACGCCGATGCGGATCTGATCCTCAGAAAAGCAGAATCCCGGCAATCGCCGAACCAATAACCAGCAGCACCGGGCTGATCTTCCATTTGGCAATCAGCACCAGCGCCGCAAGCGTAATGCCCGCCGCGATCCAGTCCGAAACCGCCACCTTACCGATCTGCCATGCGGCGGCGGCAATCAACCCGACCACAGCCGGGCGCAGCCCCTTGAACACCGCCTGCGTGCCGGCGCGTTCATAGAAATGGAAAAAGCAAAGCGCAAACAGGACCACCAGGATCATCCCCGGCAGCGCCACCGCCAGCGTGGCCACCAGCGCCCCGGGCACTCCGGCGGTTTCATATCCCACAAAGGTGGCCATATTGATGGCAATCGGCCCCGGCGTGCTCTGCGAGATGGCAATCATATCCACAAACCGCTCGGTCGACATCCAGCCGCGACGCTCAGCTTCCTGCTGCAGGAAGGAGAGAATCGCATAGCCGCCGCCAAACGAAAAACTGCCGATCACGAAAAAGGCATAGAAGAGTTCAAGAAGCATGCTCATGAGTCGCCCTCCTGGGCAGACGAAGCATCCTGCTTCGTTGAGCTCGACCCGACATCGGCAACGGAGCAGGAAGAAATTGTTTCTTCCGGCACAATTATGTCTACGTTGGTCCGAAACAGGATCGCCCCGAGACACCCGCCGAGCAGAATCATCAGCACCGGATGCAGGCCTGCAAAAACAATCAGGGAAAATGAACCGACCGCAATTCCAAGGGTTGGAAGTTTTGAAGCCGATTTCCTGCCCACCTGCCAGACGGCCATCACAATCATCGCCACCACCGCGGCACGGATACCGGCAAATGCCTTCTGCACCCACGGGTGATCAAACCACGGCGAGAGAAAAGCCGCCACCAGCAGAATAACGACCACCGACGGCGCGGCCATGCCCGCCGCGGCGCTCACGGCACCCGCAAAGCCGCGCTTGCGAAAACCGATCAGCGTGGCGGAATTTACGGCAATAATGCCGGGAATCGACTGGCCGAGCGCATAATAGTCGACCATTTCCTCATCGGAAATCCACTTTTTGGCGTCCACCACCTCCGCTTTCATCAGCGGAAACATGACATAGCCGCCGCCGATCGTGACCGCGCTGATCCGTAAAAACGCAAAAAAAAGTTCCAGCAGTCCGGGGCGCGAAGCGTTTCCGGACTCTGGAACTTTCGGATCCACGGGCGGTTCCTTAGTAGCTCACACAGGATGCGTGAAGTGCGTCGATCTCCTTGGTGATTCGGTCCACCACCGCGCAGTCGACCTGCTCGCTGGTGCGCAGCAGCGCCAGGGAATTTTCGCCGGACGGATCATGCGGGTTCCGCATGTCGTCGATATTGATTCCGGCTTCCGCCAGCGTTTTACCGATGGTGCCGATCACGCCCGGACGGTCTTTATAGATAAAGAACACCGCGGTTCCGGTCGGCTCGAAATAGAGCTTATCGAAATCATTGATGCGCGAAATCATCATATTGCCTTCGGCCACGGTGCCGCGGACGCTGATGCGCTGGAAGTGTGCGGAATCGAGCGAAGTCGTGACATCCACCGTGATGGAGTTGCCGTAGCCCTTGCTGGTATCGGTTTCGCGGTTGAAATATTCAACGCCCATTTCATTCAGGTAATCCAGCGCGGCGTCATAACCCATGGTGCGGTCAAAGTCGTCGGACAGCGCCGCAACCACCTGCACCAGCAGCCAGTCGGCATAGCCGGCGAGATCACCGTAAAAACTGGTTTCGATCAGCTTCAGCTTCTTGTTACCGCCGGCAATACCGCGGCAGGTGTGCGCCAGCGCAAACGCGAGCTCGGAGTAGGCTTTATCCAGACCTTCCGGCACATCGCGGTTCACCACGTAGGACGCAATGCCCTTGTCATCGTATCCGATGAGCTGGGTAGCCGAACGATGAGCTGCATTCCAGTTGGCTTCCACGGTGCTGGCCCCCAGGTGCGGCAGCATGATGTCGGCGATATCCGCAATCGGTTTGTCGCCGGCTTCGTCCTTCGGATAGACATCGTTCAGGAAGCGGATGCCTTTATCGGCTTTCAGCGAGCGCAGGTCGTCTTCGTTCAGAATACCGGCCCGGGCGCAGTTAATGATGGTTGCCCCGTTTTTCATGCGCGCAAAAAGCGTTTTATTGATGATGCCGCGGGTTTCATCATTTTCCGGCATGTGCAGCGACACATAATCGCACTGCTCGAAAATCTCTTCGAGTGTCGCGGACTTGGCACCGAGGTCGTGAGCCCGTTCGTCGGACAGGAAGGGGTCGTAGGCCAGGACTTTAATATCAAAACCGGCCAGGCGCTTGGCCACCAGCTGACCGATGGCGCCGAACCCGACAATCCCGATGGTCTTGCCGGTGATCTCTTTGCCCATGAAATTTTTCTTTTCCCATTTACCGTCGCGGGTGGAGGCGTCGGCCGGAATGATGTGGCGTGCATCCGCCAGCATCAGGGCAATCACCTCTTCAGCCACCGCATTGGCGTTGGCCCCGGGGGTATTCATGACGTCCACATTGCGGTCACGCGCATGGCGGGTGTCGATCGTGTTGTAGCCCGCGCCCGCACGAATAACCACCTTCAGCGAAGGCAGGGCATCGATAATCTCGGCGGTGACTTTTTCAGAACGCACGATGAGCGCGTGGGTATCGGCATGTTCTGAGGCGAGAGAACTGAGGTCGGACGATTCATCCTGTACGACATGGTAAGCGCCATGGGCTTCCAGGGTTTCTCGGGCGACCGCATTCAGTTTAGTCGGTATCAGTACCTTTTTCATTATGTCCTCTCGGTTGTGGTTTCAAAAATGAGCGTGAACACTAAGCAGGCGCTCCGCCGGAATCAAGCTTTGACAATTTCCATTTTTCCGTCAGAGTTTTGCGCTTTATTGGAAACGTTTATGAAAAGAAGATTCTACCTGCTCAACTGCTTAGGCGCCCTGCTCTTTTCCGGTTGCATGGGCTACCAGCTCGACGGCGCCACCCGCTCCGGCGTCAACACCGTCGCCCTGGGGCCGGTCATCAACAATACCACCGAGTCGGCCATCGAAATCGAAGTCACCCACGCCATGCGCAGCCGGCTGCAGTTCGACGGGCGGGTACGCCTGGCCAACGAACCGGAAAATGCCGATGCCGTCATCCAGATTACGCTGACTAAATTTGAAATGCGGCCGATTGCCTACAAATCCGAATTCCGCACCACGCCGGATCTGTACCGCCTGAAAATCACCGGCGAGGCCGAACTGATCAATCCCCGCACCGGAAATGTGATCGCCCGCTCCGGCACCTATGGCGAGTCTACGTTCGAGTTCAACAGCGACCTCACCTCTTCAAAGCGCACCGCCCTTCCGCCGGCCGCGGAAGAGATCGCCGGATTCATGCTCGACGATCTGATCGAAGCCTGGCGCTGAAGCGCCGGGCGGTTGGCCGTTTTAAGTATTAGGGTTTAAAACGCCCCCACAAAACGTAAGCACTTAAAACCTGAAACTTCCAAGGCACAAAAAAAGCCCGCTCATGGCGGGCTTTTCCAATATCCGGAAGATCACCTAGGCAATCTTGCGCAGACCGTTTGCCGCATTGGTTTTGCGACGGATCGCGGTGTTCTTTTTAATGACACCCGCTTTGGCAGCTTTATCGAGCACAGAGCTGTAGGACTTCAGCGCAGCTTCACCGGCTTCAGCATCCTTGGCTTCGAGTGCTTCCATCATGCTGCGGCGTGCAGTTTTGATGCGGGTACGGACCTGAATGTTGCGGTCGTGACGCACCACGTTCTGACGCATTCTTTTTTTAGCACTTTTAAGATTCGGCATTTCAAATACTCCGTTTTAACAAATTCGTTCCCGCAATTCGGGAAAAGAGGTTGGGATAGTAGCGGAGCGTAAACCGAAGTCAACCCGCAAATCCCTCATTTTTATCAACTAGCGCACGACACCCCAATGCTCGCGGAACGGCCAATACACAAAAATGGCCGGCCCCTGGAAATCCTCGCGCGGAACACCGCCGAAAAAACGGCCGTCCAGGCTCATATTCGGCTTCGTGTTATCGCCCATCATCAAATATTCCGCCTCGCCCAGCTGAATAAAATCTTCGGCCGTCTCGAGCCGGGAGCCGGCGGTTGTGGCATGTCCGCCGCTGTATTTCGGGTCCGTGGCAATGGTTTCAAACATCGGCGGTTCCGACACAATTTCGCCATCGGCCACCAGCCGGCGGTTCTGGATCTGGATTTTTTCGTTCGGCAGGCCGACCATGCGTTTAATGTAAAAGGTATCCTTGCGCACACGCGGGTCCGCAATATTGCGCGTATCGAACACCGAAATATCCCCGCGCTCCGGCGACATCCAGTTATATTTCATTTTGTTGACCAGAATATGGTCCCCGGCAATCACGTTCCCCGACACAATGACGTCGCCCTTGGAATAGTACTCCCGAAACTCCAGCAGCTCGCCCATGTAGCCCGGCACCTTATGCTCCACGCCGCCGATCACCAGAATCAGCTTATCGCCCTCGGGCCGGCTCGCCGCGCGGTCCAGCCGCCCGGACGCTTTCGCCCGGATCTCCTTATAGGAGGTTCCCGTAAGCAGCCATTTCGGAAATTTCGTCAGCGCATTATCAAACAGGCCCGCCTCGGCCTTCTGCTCAACGGTAATGCCGTTCAGCGTCGGCTGCATCGAACCCGTCGGAATTTTAAACGGCTGGAAAAAGAAGGCCCGGATCGCCATGGCCGCGCCGAGCGCCACAATAATCGTCTCGGTCCACTCCATCATCGGGGTCTTGCGCGCAAACGGATAAACCTTGTTCGCCGCTTTTTCCAGGCGCTGGATAACGGCTTCCACTTCGCCCTGCCCCGACTGCTGCAGTTCAACCAGGGCGGCTTCGGCCTGATCCAGTGCGGCGAGATCCGCCGGATCGGCAATATCCTCGCGCATGTGCCGCGCATGCCGCGCCATGTGCAGATATTCCTTCAGCTGCTTCTTCAGTTTGCGTTTCGCAAAAAAATCCATGTATTCCCCTTCGGGGAAGGCATCAGGCACTCGGCATTAGGCATCAGGGAAGTTCTACACCCTTGTGCCTAATGCCGAATGCCCAGTGCCTATCCTTACTTATTGTTGGTTTTCAGGACGGCAATGAACGCTTCCTGCGGAATATTCACCTTGCCGATGGCCTTCAGCTTTTTCTTCCCTTCCTTCTGACGCTCGAGCAGTTTGCGCTTACGGGAAATGTCACCGCCATAGCACTTTGCCGTCACATCCTTGCGGTAGGCGCGGATGGTTTCGCGGGCAATAATCTTGCCGTTCACCGCCGCCTGCAGCGCCACCGCAAAGGCCTGGCGCGGAATTACATCGAGCAGCGATTTACACATCTGCCGGCCGCGAAATTCCGCTTTGGACCGATGCACAATACTCGAGAAGGCATCCACCACTTCCCCGTGGATCATGATATCCATCCGCACCAGCTCCGACTGCTGACAGTCGGCATATTCATAGTCCATCGACGCGTAACCGCGGGAAATGGTTTTCAGGCGGTCGTAGAAATCGATCAGCACTTCATTCAGCGGCATGTGGCAGGTGAGCATCACCCGGTGTCCGTCGATGGAGTCCGTTTTCACAATCTGGCCGCGCTTGTCCATGATCAGCGCCATCATGTCGCCCATATAATCGGTCGGGCAGATGATCGTCGCATTGATCATCGGTTCTTCAATATGCTCGATCAGCGTCGGATCCGGCAGGTACATCGGGTTGTCCACCAACTGGACTTCGCCGTTCTTGAGCACGACCCGGTATTCCACGTTCGGATAGGACGAGATGATATCAAGGTTAAATTCGCGCCGCAGGCGCTCCATGATAATTTCCATGTGCAGCAGGCCCAGGAAACCGCAGCGAAAACCGAAACCGAGCGCGATCGACGATTCGGCCTGGAACGAGAACGATGCATCGTTCAGGCGCAGCTTATCCATGCTCGCCCCGAGCTTTTCATAGTCCGACGTCTCCACCGGATAGATGCCCGAAAAGACCATCGGGTGGATTTCCTTAAACCCGGGCAGCGCATCCTGGGCCGGATTTTTCGCCAGCGTCAGCGTGTCGCCGATCTGGATTTCCGACGCATCCTTCATGTTGGCGATCACATAGCCGACCGCCCCCTCTTCGAGGATCTTGCGCTTTTCCATCTCCGGCGTGAAAACGCCGACTTCCTTGATTTCGTAGTCGGTTCCGGTGCTCATCACGCGGATTTTATCGCCGGCCTTCAGCGCCCCGGAAAAGAGGCGCATATAAACCACCACGCCGCGGAAGGCATCATATTTAGAGTCAAAAACGAGCGCGCGCGTCAGCTTATCCTTCGCCGGCGTCGGAGACGGAAAACGCTCAACCACAGCCTCCAGCACCTCTTCAATACCGATCCCTTTTTTAGCACTGATGTGCAGCGCCTCGGTGGCATCAATCGCCAGGATATCCTCAATCTGCTGGGAAACCTCATCGACATCCGC
>JBFJYX010000087.1:0-9611 GCA_041622415.1 Pontiella sp. | reverse complement strand
TCTGGGCCACCCTGAGTAACACGGCACTGGGTGTCTCCTCCGTCAGCGCCGACTATATGAACGTGGCAAAGGTCCTGAAACTCAACTGGTTCGACCGCATCATCAAAATCGTCATTCCCTCGGCCGTGCCCTACATCTTCACCGGCCTGCGCATCACGCTCGGCGTCGGATGGATGGTGCTGATTGTGTCGGAAATGATGGCCACCTCGCGCGGCCTGGGCTGGTACATCGATCAGCAGTACCAGAACAACAAGGTGGAATCGCTCGCCAACATTATCGTCTGCATCTTCATCATCGGAATCATCGGGGCCATTCTCGACCGCGTGATGTTCATCCTCCACAAAACCGTCAGCTTCAACGACGACGAGGTATCCGCATAAGGGTCAAAAGTCTGAACGTCAAAGGTCGCCGACTTTCGACCTTTGACCCGAAGACTTTCGACGGCGAAGAAAAGGAACTTTATGAGCACTGTACTTGAAGCAAAAAACGTGACCAAAAACTTCGATCACAACGGACAGACCTCCGAGATTCTGGATGACATCAACCTGAGTTTGAACGAGGGCGAATTTGTGGCGATCGTCGGTTTTTCCGGAACAGGAAAAACCACCCTCATCAACCTGCTCGGCGGCCTGGAACTTCCAACCTCCGGAACCGTCACCTGCAAAGGCAAACCGGTCACCGAGCCGAGCCCGGAGCGCGGCATTATTTTCCAGAACTATTCGCTGATGCCGTGGCTGACGGTCCGCGGCAATGTGTCCGTGGCGGTACATGAAACACGCAAGGATCTTTCCGTCAGCGAACGCAAGGCGTGCGTGGAGCACTACGTGGACATGGTGAACCTTTCCCACGCCATCGATAAGCGGCCGGGCGAGCTCTCCGGCGGCATGCGCCAGCGCGTATCCGTGGCCCGCGCCCTCTCCATGAATCCGGAAATCCTGCTGATGGATGAACCGCTCAGCGCACTCGATGCCCTGACCCGCGCCGTGCTGCAGGACCAGATCCTGGAAATCTGGCGCAAGGAAAAGAAAACCATTGTCCTCATCACCAACGATGTCGACGAAGGCATCCTGATGGCCGACCGCATCATCCCGCTGAACATCGGCCCGAAAGCCACACTCGGCCCCGAATTTATCGTCGATATCGACCGGCCGCGCAACCGCAAGACCATGAACCACGATCCGCATTTCAAACGAATCCGCAACGAGGTCAACCACTACCTGAACGAGCAGCGCCGCAAGCATAAGGAATCGGCCGATGCCGATGCCACGCCGGCCACGGTCCTGCCGGACATCGCGCCGGCCCACATGAAAAAAGAATACGCGTGGAGATGAGGCGTGAGGCGAAATGGTCACGACTCAATCGTCACTCGTCACGAATAAAAACCAACCCGCATAACCCCGGATTTTAACGATGGCTGTAAGTAAATATTTAAAAACGCACTACCTGGACCTGGTGAACCTCTGCAAGATCTACCCCACCAAGAAAGGGCCCTTCACCGTACTGGAAAAATTCAACCTCCAGGTGAAGGAGGGCGAATTCGTATGCCTGATCGGCCACAGCGGCTGCGGCAAATCCACCATCCTGACGATGGTGGCCGGACTGAACGATATCAGCGGCGGCAACGTGACCCTGGCCGGGCACGAAATCGACGGGGCGGGCCCCGAACGCGCCGTCGTGTTTCAGTCCCCCAGCCTGCTGCCGTGGCTGACGGCCTACGAAAACGTTATGCTCGGCGTAAAGCAGGCCTTTGCCCACGCCTCGAAAAAGGACCGCGATTCCATCGTGAAATATTATCTCGAATCGGTCGGCCTCGGCGACAACATGCAGAAGAAACCGACCGAACTTTCGCAGGGCATGTGCCAGCGCGTCGGCATTGCCCGCGCCTTTGCCCTGAAACCCAAACTGATGATTCTCGACGAGCCGCTCGGCATGCTCGACGCCCTGACCAAACATGAACTCCAGGATCTGTTCGTGAAGCTGCACGCCGAGCATAAGCTGACCACGCTGATGGTTACGCACGACGTCGATGAAGCCCTCTACCTCTCGGACCGTGTGGTGATGATGACCAACGGACCGAATGCGACGCTCGGCGATATTCTGGAAAACAAACTCCCGCGTCCGCGGATCCGCGAGGAGATCATGGACCACCCGCTCTACTACGAACACCGCGACTACCTGATTGATTTCCTCGAGGACCAGGACCGCCAGGCGGAGATCAAAAAAACCGGAACCGACGGATAATTTTATAAAGGGACGATGCCTCATCGTCCGCAGGCCGCAAGGCCGCCGCCCGTCACCCCATTAACTAAAGGAGATACAAACGAATGAAAGCAACTAACCGCATCATGATGACGGCAACCCTGGGCCTGGCCGCTTCGGGCTTTGCCGGAACCAACGGGTGGGACAAACTCGTCGGTATATTCGACAGCACCAACAACGCGGCGATCCCGATGCTGGACGTCCGTACCCGCTATGAGTACGGCGATCAGGACGGCCTCGAAAAATCGAACGCCGGAACGGTCCGCGCCCGCATCGGCCTGCAGTCGCAGGATTACAGCGGCTTCAGCGGCCTCGTGGAATTCGAAGCCACACGGGCGATCGATACGCAGGGCTACAACGCGCTCGTCATGGGCGACCCCGCAAAAACCGCCGTCGTCGATCCGGAAAACACCGAGCTCAACCGCATCTCGCTGCAATATAAAAAGGGCGATCACCAGGCGGTCGTCGGCCGCCAGCGTCTCATCATCAACAATGCCCGTTATGTGGGCAATGTCGGCTGGAGACAGAATGAGCAGACCTATGATGCCGCCTACTACAAAAACACCACCGTCGACGGCCTCACCGCGGAATATGCCTACATCGAAACCGTGCAGCGCATCACCGGATCGAAGGCCGCATACGACGCCCGCAAATGGGACTCCAATTCGCATGTGCTGAACCTGAAATACGGCGGAATCGAAGGGCATACGTTTTCCGCTTATGCCTACCTGCTCGACTTTGAAAATTCAGTGGCCAACTCCTCCGACACCGTCGGGGCCAACTATGCATTCAAAGGCACGGTGGCGGATGACTACACCCTCAACGCCTATGCGGAGCTGGCCTATCAGAAAGACGCGGCGGACAACCCGGCCGACTACGACGCCCTCTACCTGCACCTGACGGCCGACGTGTCCCGCGATGGATGGTCCGGCTTTGCGGGCTACGAACTGCTGGGCTCCGATGACGGCGCCGGTTCCTTCCGCACCCCGCTGGCCACCGGCCACAAATTCAACGGCTGGAACGACCAGTTCCTCGTCACGCCCGCCAACGGCCTGAACGACTTCTATGCCGGCGTGGGCATTCCGGTGCCGAAGGTTCCGATGAAGGTGATCTACCACCACTTCTGGGCCGACAACGGCTCGGCCACGTACGGCGATGAAATCGACTACCTGGCGGTGCACAAGATCAACCCCAAAACCAAAGCCATCGCGAAGGCCTCGTACTTCATTGCGGATTCCAGCGCCTACGCGGACCGCTTCCGCTTCTCGATTGAAATGAACTACACCTATTAATTCTCCTCCCCAACCCGGGCCGGCGGCGTCACCCCGTCCATCAGAGCGCCGCCGGCCCACCCCTTCAACACAGAAAGATCAGGACTCACCGATGAAGCTGGCAAAATCAGCCGTCAAACCCTCCGGCAGCACCGCCGATCCCGTCGTGGTGATCGGCAACGGAATGGTCGGTCAACGCTTCTGCCGCACCTTCCGATCCCTGGAAAAAACCACGCCGCTCATCGTGATCGGCAAGGAAAGCGTGCCCGCCTACGACCGGGTCAATCTCACCCGCCTCGTCACCGAGCCCGATCCCGAATCCCTCTATCTCGCCCCGCAGGCCTGGTATGCCGATAATGACATCGACCTGCGCCTCGGCGATGAAATCACCGACATCAACACGGCCGGCAAAACCGTCATCACCGCCTCGGGCGAAACCATTCCCTACGGCAAACTGGTGATCGCCACCGGCTCCGATCCCTGGATTCCGCCGATCCCCGGCGCCGACGGCCGCCATGTTTTCCCCTATCGCACGATGGAGGACATCAACGCCATCCGCGCCTGCGCCGGAAAGGATAAAAAGGCCGTCGTGCTCGGCGGCGGGCTGCTGGGCCTCGAAGCCGCGCAGGCCCTGCAGGCCCTCGGCGTTGACGTCCAGATATTGGAAATTGCCGATTACCTCATGCCCCAGCAGCTCGATGCCGAAGGCGGCATGCGCCTGAAAGACGAAATTTCCAACCTGGGCATCCTCGTCCGCACCCGCACCAAAACCGAAACCATTCTCGACGTGGCCGACCAGAAGGTCGTACAGACCGAAGACGGCACCGTCCTCGTCTGCGATTTTATCGTAATCTCCGCCGGCATCCGGCCGGCCACCGGCTTTCTCATCGACTCGGACCTGAAGCGCAATCCCCGGGGCGCCCTCGTCATTGACGAAGGGCTGGAAACCAGCGAACCGCATGTGTTTGCCATCGGCGAATGCGCCACCTTCGAGGGCACCACCTTCGGGCTGGTGGCCCCGGGCTACCAGATGGCGGATGTGCTCGCCGGGCGGCTGACCGGCGGCAAGGCGGTGTTCACCAAACCGGACCTCAGTGCGCGCCTTAAAGTGATGGGCGTGCACGTGGCGGCACTGGGCGACTATTTCCAGTCCGACCCGCTGGCTGACCCGCTCACCTATTCCGAGGTCGTGCCGCGCTCCGGCCCGTGCTACCGCAAACTGATCGTCCTGAAACGCCGCGTCATCGGCATTATGGTCGTGGGCGTATGGGACAACCTGCCGGCGGTCCAGCAGGCAATGGAAGCCGGCACCAAACTTTCCTACAAACAGCTCGAGCTGTTCGAAGAAACCGGCGAGCTGTTTAAACCGTCCGGCGAACCGGCCGTCATGAAATGGTCCGACAGCACGCAGGTCTGCAACTGCATGATGGTCAGCAAAGGCACGCTGATGAAAGCCGTCGCGGACGGGGCCGGAACTGTGGATGAACTGAGCGCCTGCACCCTGGCCGGCACAGTCTGCGGCAGCTGTAAACCGGTGCTCGCCGACCTGATGGGGGCGCCGTCGATGCCCACGCGCATTCCGGCATCGGCCAAGGCGATGATGGTCTTTTCCCTGCTGGCCTTTTTCGGGGTCGGCGCCACGGTGTTTGCCGGACCGCTGGCCTATGCCGATTCGGTGGAAGTCTACTGGTATAAAGTGGATCAGCTGTGGCGCGACAACCTGCTGCGGCAGGTCACCGGCTATTCCCTTTTTGCGCTGTGCCTCGGGGCCCTGTTCCTTTCGGTGCAGAAACGGTTCGCGAACCTGAAGATCGGAAACTATTCCGCGTGGCGCGCCGTCCACACCGCAACCGGCGTCCTCACGCTGGCGACGCTCTTCCTGCACACCGGGCTCAGCCTCGGGACCAATTTTAATTCGTGGCTCATGCTGACCTTTGCGCTGCTCAATCTGCTCGGCGGGGTTTCGGGCGTATTCAGCAGTCTGGAATCCAAAACCGACACCGGCATCGGCATGCTGAGCCGCCGGCTCAAGCCCGTGGCAACGTGGGCCCATATTCTATTGTTCTGGCCGATTCCGGTGCTGGTCCTTTTCCACATCGCGTCGGTCTACTACTGGTAAAAATTTCATGGGATGGATGAATCGAAAACGAGGACTATGGATGCTCTGGGGAACCGTCAGCCTGGCGGGCGCGGGCTATCTCGGCATCACCATGTTTGCGTCTGACGACAAAACCCTGTTCCTGCCCGGCGAGACCACCCACGGGCACTACCAGATTGAGCTCAGCTGCAACGAGTGCCACACCCCCGGCATGGGAGTGCTCGACGACGCCTGCGTCCGCTGCCACGGCGAAGAGATGGAGACCATGCAGGACTCGCATCCGAAATCCAAATTCGACGATCCCACCAAAGCGGACATGCTGCGCAAGGTGCAGGCCGATCAGTGCATCGCCTGCCACACCGAGCACAACCCCGACGCCACCGGCACCATGGGCGTCACCCTGCCGATCAACTACTGCGGCTTCTGCCACCAGGAGGTCGGCGAAAACCGCGCCACGCACAAAGGCCTGGAGTTTGATTCCTGCGCCACCGCGGGCTGCCATAATTTTCACGATAACCGCGCCCTCTACGAACGCTTCCTCCGCAAACATGTGGATGAACCCGACCTGAAAACTAACCGCACCGTTTTGGCCTTCAGCGAACCGCGTACCCTCGGCGAGCCGCTGACGGTCGACCGGCACGACGCCCCGAACGACCGCGATTGGGAACCGGACGTGCTGGCCGACTGGGCCGCCGATATCCATGCGCAGCAGGGTGTCAACTGCACGGACTGCCACACTGCGGAGGACGGCTGGGTGGACCGCCCCGCACCGAACGCCTGCGCCGCGTGCCATGAAGAACCGGTCAAAGGCTGGATGCAGGGCCGCCACGGCATGCGGATCGCCGCCGGACTTTCCCCGATGACGCCGGCCATGGCGCGCCAGCCGATGCAGCCGCATGCCCTGCACCGCGAACTCGACTGCTCCTCCTGCCACGCCGGCCACGAAATGAACCTGCCGTTCGCCGCGGTCGATGCCTGCCTGCAATGCCACGCCGACGACCATTCGCTGAACTACAAAAACACCGCCCATTTCCAACTCCTGGAAGAAGGGTCGGCCGACGGCGTTTCCTGCGCCACCTGCCATATGCCGCGCATGGAACTCGGGAACGGCCGCGTGGGCGTGCAGCACAACCAGAACGACAACCTCCGGCCGAACGAAAAAATGGTGCGCAGCGTCTGCATGAACTGCCACGGCGTCGAGTTCAGCCTCAAAGCCCTTGCCGATCCGGTGCAGCTCGAACAGTGCTATGCCGGCACTCCCGCACAGGATCTCGAAACCATGAACTGGATCCGCACCCGCATTAAAGAGATCGAGGAAAAACGCCGCCGCGCCGAAGAGGCCCGACAAAAGCGGCAGCGCACCGTGATCAACGAGGATGATCTGTAGACGACTTAAACTGAAGGGCCCGCGTCCGCGCAGACGCCCCTCAACCGGAATGTAAGAACGAGAAGACGGCAAGTGCCGTAATTAACCAACAAGGAGTAGGAACCATGAAAATAACCAAATGGGCAGCCCCCGCAGTAATGGCCGTCGGAGCCGCGGCAGTCTTACTGACGCAGACCGGCTGCCAGGAAGAGGCATCGGCAGGCGGCCTCGATCCGAAGATCGTAGCCGACAGCCTGTTCGCGGTCATGGAAGCGGACCGCGCCATCTACACGAAAAAGGTCATCGCCCGCATCAAGGCCGAAGGTAAAATCGATGCGGTTGAAGAGTGGGAAGACAGCGGCAACCTGCATATTCCGCTGCCCGCGCAGATGTTCCGCATGGGTGCGGAACGGGCCAAGGGCTCGAAATACAACAAGAGCGGTTTCTTCTACCAGTTGAAATCCCCCTGGCCGATCAACAAACAGAACAAGCCGGTTACCGAGGTGGAAAAAGAGGGCTTTGCCTTTCTCGAAACCAACGGCGGCGAGGAGCCTTTCTATAAAGAGGAAGAGCTCAACGGTAAAAAATACCTGACGGCCATCTATGCGGATGTCGGCGTTTCCGCCGCCTGCATCAACTGCCACAACGGACACGAAGACACGCCGAAAACCGACTTCGAACTCGGCGACGTGATGGGCGGCGTGGTGCTGCGCCTTCCGTTGTAAATCTGCATCAGGAGGGGCGGCCGGCCCATGCATCCTCAGAAATCATACCCGGCCGCTCCTCCGCTTATATCCATTATCAACCAAGGAGAAATCAAATGGGATTATTCGGACTCGGAAAGAAAAAGGAAGCCGCCCCCGCGGCGGAAGCACCGGTAACCGCGGAACAGGTTAAACTCGTACAGGACAGCTGGGCCACCGTGGAGCCGATTGCCGACCAGGCCGCCGAGCTGTTTTACGGCCGCCTCTTCGCAACGGCCCCGGAGGTCAAACCCCTGTTTAAAGGCGACATGGCCGCCCAGGGCAAAAAGCTGATGCAGATGATCACCGTGGCGGTGAAGGGCCTGTCCAATCTCGAAGCCATCGTGCCGGCGGTGCAGGAGCTCGGGAAGCGCCACGTGAAATACAACGTGAAAGACGAGCACTATGCGGTGGTGGGCGCCTCGCTGCTGTGGACCCTGGAGCAGGGCCTCGGCGATGCCTTCACCGAAGAGGTCAAAGGAGCCTGGGTGGCCGTCTACGGCGTCCTCGCCGACACCATGATCGCCGCAGGACAGAATGCCTGATTCCCCGCAGAATAAGGAGCCCCGCCAACCCGGGGCTCCCCGGCGGTCACATTGATTGCCCGTGCGGATTGCTGAAGCAAAGGATTGAACCTGCCGCCCGCAGGCCATAACTTCATGGCATGAGCACACCCATCAATATTGATGTTCTGAACGCCGCGGCCGCGGCACTTAAATCGATGTGCCCCGACGCGGGCGTGAAATGCGGAATCATTCTCGGTTCCGGATGGGGCGCCGCGGTGGAGGATTTCCAGGGATTGGAAATGGCCTACGACAAAATTCCAGGCCTTGGAAAAACCGGCGTAATGGGCCATGCCGGCAAACTGCTCTGCACCGAAGTCGACGGCATGCCCGTGCATATTTACCAGGGGCGCCGCCACTGGTATGAAGGCGAAGGCTGGACGCCCGTCATTCTCCCGGTCTACCTGCTCAAAATGATGGGGGCCGAAACCGTGCTGCTCACCAACGCCTCCGGCGGCATACGCGATGACCTGGGCCCCGGCTCGCTCGTCGCCATTTCCGACCACATCAACCAGCTCGGTGCCAACCCGCTGACCGGCCCGCACCGCCCGGAACTGGGCACCCGCTTTCCGGACCAGACCGAGGTCTACCGCCAAACCCTGCGCGGCAAACTGCTCAACGCCGGCGCCGATGCGGAGGGCGTCTACATCGCCACCTCCGGCCCCACCTTCGAAACCCCTGCGGAAATCAACCAGTATAAATCCATGGGCGCCGATCTGGTCGGTATGTCCACGGTCCCCGAACCCATCGTCGCCAACGCCATGGGCCTGCAGGTCGCCGGCCTCTCCTGCGTATGCAACTGGGCCGCCGGCATCAGCGAGCACCCCCTCACCCACGAAGATGTCAACCGCACCGCCGCCGACACCATGCCCCGCATGAAATCCACCATCACCCGCCTCCTCAAGGACCTCGCCGCAAACGGGACCGATTGACCGGAAGATCGCTGCTAGAAACAGGGCATTAGAATCAGAAGGAAAACATGATGAGTCCCGAAGAGTTAATCAAAACTGCTTTCCAGGCATTGGAAAATGCCCATGCGCCTTACTCGGGATATCGGGTGGGTGCGGCGCTGCTGTGCGAAGACGGCACGGTCTTTACCGGATGCAACGTGGAAAATGCTTCGTACGGCCTGACCAACTGCGCGGAACGGACGGCGGTTTTCGCCGCGGTTTCCGGCGGCCGGAAAACCTTCAAGGCGATCGCGATTGCATCGTCCACGGCACCGGCGCCGTTTCCGTGCGGCGCCTGCCGGCAGGTGCTGGCCGAATTCTGCGGCCCGGCGCTGAACGTCTATATTGCCGACGGGGCGGG
>JBFJYX010000086.1:0-9679 GCA_041622415.1 Pontiella sp. | reverse complement strand
GTCGAGCCCTACCCGGTGGAGCGGTCGAGCCCTGCCCGGTGGGGCGGTCGAGCCCTGCCTGATATAACGGTTCAGCCGTGGAAAAAGACCTCGCGGTGGATATGGGTGAGCGGTACGCCCCGGCTCTGCAGCCATGCCCCGGCATCGTTCACCATGCTTTCGAGGCCGCAGCAGTAGTAGTGCGTGTTTCCAATCATTGGAAGCCCGTCCAGCAGGTCGGTCAAACGACCCCGGTGATGCTCTGATTCCTCCCGCGAAACGGCCAGCCGGGTTTCGGGGCAGAAGTTCCGCAGTTCGGAAAAGCCGAAGGCGTCGGCCGCGTGCCGCACGCCGTAGAGGCAGGCCGCCGGCGGACGGTCGAAGGTTTCCATATAGGCAATGAAGGGGGCAATGCCGGTGCCTGTAGCCAGGAAAATAAACGGGTCGTCGCCGATGTCCTGCCCGGGGCGGAACCAGCCGAAGGGCGGGGTGATGAGAACCGAATCGCCGGGGACGCGCGCTTTCAGCCAGGGCGACACTTCGCCGCCATCCATTTCGCGGATGACAAAACGCAGGATGTCGGCGTCGGACCCCGAGGCAATCGAGTAGGGGCGGGACTGGCCGTTTTCGGTATATACGGCCACGCAGTCGCCCGGCGTAAACGCCATGCCGTTGCGCTCGACGATCAGCTCGAACAGATCGTTGTTGATGATGTTAACGGAGAGCACCTGATGCTCGGTGTGTTCCAGATTGATCATAAAAAAACCTCGCGGAAGTAAGCGCGGGGTTATCCGATATTCCGGATCTAATTGCAACTCTGTCTAAACAACGGGGTTGAGTTTTCTGAGCGCTTCATAGAGTTTGCGGGTTTCGGGCATATCGACGCCAGCGCGTTGCGCGGCCCGGATCGGGTTGCCGTAAATGGCTTCGATTTCCATGGGGCGGCCGCGGTCGTAGTCGAGTTTCATGCTCGGGGCATAGGGCTCCATGCGCTCGGTATCGGTAATCATCTTTTCGATGAACTCCGGCTCAATCGGCCGGCCGACCGCCTGCGCGGCCCTCGCGGTTTCCTGCATCAGGGTGATGCACAGTTCCCGGGTCTGCGGATCGCGGATCAGTTGATCGGTCAGCTGATCGCGCACCACGGAGAGCCCGTTGAAGGGGATATTCCAGACCAGCTTTTTCCATCGGGCCAGCACCAGGTCTTCCACCAGCCGGATCGGGATGCCGGCTTTCTGAAACTGCGCATGCACCTTTTCCAGGCGCGGGGTGATGCCGCCGGGCTGTCCGTCTGCCCGGAATTCGCCCAGGGTGATGAGTCCGTAATCGAGATGGCGAATATGGCCGGGGCCGACTTTGTTGGAGCAGAGGAAGCAGAGCCCGCCGAGTACGCGGTCGGCACCGACCAGGTCCGCCATCTCCTCTTCACTGCCCAGCCCGTTCTGCAGGGTGAGCACGAGGCTGTTTTCGGCGACGGCGTGGGGGAGGATGTCCTTCAGGGCGGCGTTGGCGGTGGTTTTGAGCGCCACGATCACGACATCGCAGGGCGGGAGGGTGCGGGGATCGCGCACAGCCTGGACTTCGGGCAGTTCAAAGTCGCCGTAGACGGAATCCACTTTGAGGCCGTGCGCCTGAATATGCGCATAGTCGCTGTTTACCAGAAAGTGCACGTCAAAGCCGGCGCGCTGGAGCAGGCTGCCGTAGTAGCCGCCCACGGCGCCGGTGCCGATAATGGAGAAATGGTTTCGGTTCTGCATTCGATCAGCCTGCACCACTTTGGAGGCGGGCAAAAGAAAAACCGGCATTTGATCAATACCGGTTTTTGTCCCCTGTGTTAACGGTGCATGCTTCAGTTTTCCTGCAGCTTCAGTTTCTTGCCTGAACGAATCCATTCTCCAAGAATTATTTTGCAGTATGCACCGGTAGAGAGCTGCATGGACGCCGCGCGCCGCTCCAACTCTTTCGCCATCTCCATCTTCATGTTGATGCCGATTGTCTTCGTGCCTTTTCCTGCCGGATTAGTAGCCATCGGTCTGCCTCCTTTCGCTGTAGAGTGAGACTAATTTTATTCTCAAAATTTGCAATAACATTATTTAAAGAATAAACTCTTGTTCTGCTATACAGGCCGAAATAACTCTTTTACGGCAAAAGACAGGTTTCCTGCGGCCGCGTTGAATTTTTTTAAAGTTTATTTCAGTAAAACGGCGGAAAACGCCGCTTTTACAGGGAGTTTCGGCGCTGGCGGACCGCTTCGTAAAGCAGGATGGCGGCGGCGGTGGAGACATTCAGGGAATCATTTTTTCCCAGCATGGGGATGCTGACGCGGCGGTCTGCGCCGGAAATCCATTGATCCGTGAGGCCTTCATCCTCGGCACCCACGACAATGGCGGTGCCGCGGCGCATATCGACGGCGGTATATTCCTCGTCGGCGTCCGGTACCGCCGCCAGCGACTGAATGCCGTGCTGATCCAGCCAGGCGAAGGTTTCGGCTGTCGTGGCTTCGGCGACGGGCATGAAAAAGATGGTGCCGATGCTGGCGCGGATGACATTGGGATTGTTCAGGTCGGTTTTGTGGTCGCAGGCGATGACCGCGTCGACCCCGGTGGCATCGGCGGTGCGGAGGATCGTGCCGAGGTTGCCGGGTTTTTCCAGGTCTTCGGCAATCAGGATGAGCGGATTTTCGGGAAGGTTGAGTTCGTTCAGTTTTTTTCCGACGAGCGGGGAGAGGGCCATCAGGCCGTCGGGGGTGTCGCGGTAGGACATTTTACGGAAGGCGGCTTCCGAACATTGGAAAACCGGTATGCCGGCGCCGCGGATTTTTTCGACCAGCAGGTCTTCATCCACCGCGAGGTAGAGTTCCGGGCAGCAGTAGAGTTCGAGAAAAGGCCAGCCGCTTTCAAAGGCCCGCCGGATTTCCCGAAAGCCTTCGACGACGGTCTGTTTCAGCTCGGTGCGGTGCTTCGATTTGCGAAGCTTGTTCACCGTTTTGACGCGCGGGTTTTTTGTGCTCTCAATGATCAGACTGTTTTCCATTCTTTCACCAACTGCCGGGCAAAGAGCGGAAGCTGCGGGTCGCGCGCGCCCATGCCGAGTATGGCATCGCCGGGCCGTGCGGCAGTTTCCAGCTCATGTTTCAAAGCGGCGTAATCTGCCACAGCGACCGCCGGAACGCCAGCGGAATTGAGCCGGTCCACCAGATCCGCAGACTTCACCGACCGCGTGACGGTGCCGCCGGCATAATAGACCGGAAGGATGAAAATCGAACCGCCGGCTTTTTTCCAATGGTTGGAAAACGCGGCTGCGAAGTCGTCGAGGCCCTGGGCCAGGGGGCCGAATCCGTGCGGGCGCCAGAACGCGTGTGCCGTGCCGAACTTTCCGCTGACAGATGAGAGGGCCGCGGCAATCTTGGCCGGGTTGTGGGCATAGTCGTCAATTACCGCGATTCCGCGGGCTTTGCCGACCAGCTCCAGCCGGCGCTCGATGCCTTTGAAGGTGGATATCGCCTGCAGGACCTTGTCCCCGTCGAGGCCGAGTGCGCGGCAGAGCTCGAAGGCGCAGCCGGCGTTTTCCTCGTCGTGCCTGCCCAGCGTGGGCACCGGGATGCGGGTTCCGCTGCCGCGTATGGTGGTGCCGGAGGTCTGCGATTCAAACTGATCGAACATGGCGTGCAGTTCGTCGAGCTCGTAGTGATCGCGCGAGATATTGGTGATGATGGAGTGGGTGGGGTTGAAGTTGAGCAGGGAGCGGTCGGATTCATCGGCCTCGATAATCCAGAGGCTGGAAGAACCTTTGCGCACATTGCCCAGGGTCGGGATCTTTTTCCAGTTCAGCACCGCCGCGCCGTTATACACGGAGGGATCCATTTCCAGACATTGGAAAATCCAGCCCAGCAGTCCGGTGGTGGTGGTTTTGCCGGCCGTACCGGCCACCGCAATCAGCTCATTATCGCCGACGAGCTGCCGGAGAAATTCGGAGCGGTGCAGACGGGGAATGTGCAGCTCTTCGGCTTTCAGGAGGTCGGGGTTATCGCTTTCAATCGCCGTGCTGAAGACCACCGCATCGGTGGCGGCGGAAAGTCCGGAGCCGTCCTGCGGAAAAATAGAAATGCCGAGATGTTCCAGGCATTGGAAAACCTCGGCGTCGGGATTATAGGCGCGGTCGGAACCGGTCACCTTGCAGTCGGACCGGGCCACCAGCTGGGCGAGGCCGTTCATGCCGACCCCGCCGATTCCGATAAAGTGGATGCCGCGCATCAAAACGGGTTACTGTTTTTCGATCATTTTGAGCAGGTCATCCACTTCGTTTCCGGATGCCCCGTTCGTTGCCGCTTCCGCTGCATCGGTCTGCTGCGGCGCGGTTTGAGCAGATGCCGCTGCGGTGTGGCCTTCTTCGCCCTCGACCGGATCCGGAATGGAGCGCAGGGGGCTTTCCGACCAGGATCCGCCCCAGTCTTTCTGTTCCAAACTGGTTCCTTTATAAATGCGTTCGGTCTCGGACATCATCTGATCTTTATCCGTCATCACGTAGGGGGTCATGAGCACGATCAGTTCGCGCTGCACTTCCTCTTTTGAAACCGAGCTGAAGAGGTAACGGCCGATCAGCGGAATATCGCCGAGCAGCGGAATCTTGGTGGTGCTGTCTTCGTATTCGGTCTGGATCAGTCCGCCGAGTACCACGGTGCCTCTGTCCGGCACGGCGATCGAGGCGGTGAATTCGCGGTTCAGAATAACGGGGACTTCGTTGTCGTCGATCGTAACGCTGCCGCCGAGCTGGTCGGCGGACTGGGTCAGTTCCATCACCACCATGCGTTCGGGGTTGATGCGCGGGGTGACGGTGAGCTGAATCCCGATGTCTTTGTATTCATAGTTGGAACTGGTGGTGCCCGAGCTGTTGTTGTAGGTGGACGTGGAGGTGACCACCGGGCGCTGTTCGGCCACGGTCAGCGTGGCTTCGGTATTATCGGTCGTCATGATGACCGGCGTGGAAACCAGGCGCGCATCGCTGTCCTGCGCGGCGAGATTAAACAGCACCTGCGAATCGAGGCCGGTCAGGTTCTGGTAATAGGTGAGGGCGCCGGAAGCCACATTCCCGATTGCATTGGTGACCAGCGACGTGCCGTCCCAGGCGCCGATGCGTTCGTCGTTGGCCGCGCGGTAGAGCCAGTCGATGCCGTGGCTGAGGCTGTCGGAGAGGCCGATTTCAAAAATGGCGGCTTCGATGACGACCTGTTCGAGCATGATATCGAGTTGTTTGATGAGCTCTTTAATGACGGCGATATCGGTTTTGCTGCCCATGAGCAGGATGGCATTGGAGCGTTCATCGGCCAGCACTTTGGTGTCTTCCGACAGGCGGTTGAGGTTCTGGACGGATGCTTCCGGACCCGGGCCCTGAGCCTGATTCGGGGTTACGCGGCCGGAGTTGCTACCGGCGGTGCTTCCGGCCGTGCGGCCGGTTGTTCCCGCTGTTGTGCTGCGGGTGGCGGAGCGAGAGCTGCCGCCGGCGGCACCGATCAGGTCGTTGATGGTTCCAGAAAGATCGGTGGCGTCGGCATATTCGAGGTGAATCACCTCGAAGGTGGTGGCCGGCTCAACTTCGATATCGAGCACCTGGATGATCTCGTCGAAAAAGTGGAAGTTTTCCGGCTGCGAGAAAATGATGATGATGTTAGTCCGGTCGTCGGCGAGCACTTTGACCGTGCCGCTGATGATGGTGGTGGAACCGCTTTCGGTCTGGCTGACCGAGGCCTGAGTCTGGGCCTGGTTGCGGTTGTTGCTGGCTCCGGCGCGAATCACGCCGGGAGGGGTGCGGACCGCGCGGTTCACTGTGGAGGCCGTGGTGGCGGTGGTATTGTCGCCCTGCGCCGCATCGATAATTTCGGTCAGTTTGCTGGCAATTTCCTGCGCCTCGGCATGCTGGATCTGGTAGATCCGCGATTCGGGCTGCGCCGTGGCCCGGTCGATAAATTCGATCAGTTCGAGGGCCCGCCGGACGTTGGACTCGGTGTCGGTAATCATCAGGCTGTTGCTGCGCTGCAGGGCGAGGATTTTGCCGTAGGAGTGCATCACGTGCTGTACGGCGGCCTGGACTTCCGGGATTTCGACATTCTGCAGCTGAACGATGCGGGTGATAAAGCTGTCGGTGGTGCCGAGGGCCGCTTCGGGACCCATCTGGATATCGAGGCCCTGACCGGTCAGGTCGCCGGCGGTGGCCTGCACCACTTTAAGGTATTTTTCGCCCATCGGAACCAGCGCAATGTTGTTCATGGCGAGGATCGCTTCGACGACCTTGATGGATTCCTCGGTGGTCAGCTTGTCGGCTTTCAGGGTGATGCTGGCCTTGACGGCATCGGTTTTGAGATAGGTTTTTCCGGTCCAGCGGCAGTATTCTTCCAGCACCACTTCCAGCGGCGCACCTTCAAACGCGAAGGTCTGCAGCTGTCCTTTCTGGGACGGGGCCGCTTTGGTGACCATGGAATTCGGGACGGCCGCCGGCTGTTCTTCTGCGGGGGCGACGGCATCCGACGTGTTGGCGGATGACCGGAAGCCGCTTCCGGGCACCTGCATCGGCGGTGCCGCAGGCGGTTGGCCCTGTCCGAAAACCATGGACGAGGACAGCAGTGTGACAGAGAGAGCCGGCAAAAAGAGAGTCTTGTAATTCATAGGTGTAGTATGACCCGTTAATTTACGATTTATTGCAGTCTAGTTGGCTCCTTGCAGAAAGCAAGGCGCAGGCACAAAAAAACCGTCCCGGGATATCGGGACGGTTTTTGTGGTTTTGACTGCAGTTTGCGGCCGGTTTATTTTTTGTAAACCTGACGCTCGATGTAGTCGGTGTGGAGCAGCTCGTGGGCCTTGTGGCCGCAGGGCTCGCCCAGGAAATCCTCGTAAATACGGGTGATTTCCGGGTTGTGGTGGGAGCAGCGCTGCACCGATTTTTCGTCGTCGGAGTAGATGCCCCGGGTGCGTTTCAGGCGGACCTCGTCGGTCGCGCCGTGGGGCTGGCCGCCGCCGCCGATGCATCCGCCGCGGCAGGCCATGACTTCGATGAAGTGCCACGGCGTTTCCTCTCCGTCGGCCCGGGCCTGGCGCACGCGGTTGAGGACCGCTTCGACGTTGCCCATCTGGTGGGCAATGGCGATGCGCACTTTGGTGCCTTTAATGTCAATCTCGGCTTCTTTCACTCCTTCAAGACCCCGGCATTCCATGAAGTTCACGTCTTCGAGTTCTTCGTTGGTGATCAGGAAGTAGGCTGAACGCAGCGCGGCTTCCATGACTCCGCCGGTGACGCCGAAGAGTGTGCCGGCCCCGGTATAGGTGCCGAGCAGGCTGTCGGCTTTTTCTTCCGGCAGAGCTTTGAAGTCGATGCCGGCCTGTTTGATCATGCGGGCCAGTTCGCGGGTGGTCAGCGCCACGTCCACATCCTGGAAGCCGGTGGAGTTCATGTTGTCGTCGCGGCTGACTTCGAATTTCTTGGCCGTACACGGCATGATGGACGCCACAAACATGTCCTTGGCGGCAATATCCGCCTTTTCGGCATAATAGGATTTCGCCATGGCGCCGAGCATCTGCTGCGGGGACTTCGCCGAAGAGAAGTTCGGGATGAAGTCGGTGGCGAATTTTTCCATATAGTCGGTCCATGCCGGGCAGCAGGAGGTGAGCTGCGGGAGCTCGCCGCCGCCGGTGAAGCGCTTAACAAACTCGGTGCCTTCCTCGAGGATCGTGAGGTCGGCCGAGAAGTTGGTGTCGAACACCGCGTCGAAACCGAGACGGCGCAGGGCCGCGTAGAGCTGGCCGGTCGCCAGTTCGCCGGGCTCCATGTCGAACGCTTCGCCGATGGCGACGCGCACGGCCGGAGCAATCTGAACCACGCAGTGTTTGTCGGGATTCTTGATTTCGTCCCAGACTTTTTCGGTTTCGTCTTTTTCGTAGATCGCGCCGACGGGGCAGTGGGCGGAGCACTGGCCGCACTTGATGCACGGAGACTCTTCCAGGTTGACATCGGCGGCCGGTGCCAGGCGGGTGCCGTCGCCGCGGCCGATGAATTCGAGGGCGTAGACGCCCTGCATTTCCTGGCAGACCAGTACGCAGCGGCCGCACTTGATGCATTTTTCCGGGTTCAGCACGATGGAGGTCGTGGAGGTGTCGGGCTTGATGCGTTCAATGCGTTCTTCGAACGGAATTTCGCGGATGCCGAAGTCGGCGGAGAGGGTCTGCAGTTCGCAGTTGCCGGAGCGGCCGCACTGCAGGCAGTCGTTCGGGTGCGTGGAAAGAATCAGCTCCAGGACCGTGCGGCGGACTTCCACCACTTCCGGATCGTGGGTGAGCACTTTCATGCCCGGCGCGATGGCGGTGGCGCAGGCGCGGAGCATTTTCGGTGAACCTTCCACCTTGACCACGCAGATGCCGCAGGCGGCCCAGGCGTCGAGGTCGGAATGGTAACAGAGTTTCGGAATCTGTACGCCCACTTCGCGGGCTGCATCCAGAATGGTGGTGCCTTCGGGGACGCTTACGGGGATTCCATTGATTTCAGCTTCAATCATAGACATGGTATTTTCCTTCAATTTTAGATTTCCGATTTCAGATTTCCGATGGGTTGAACTCAGACGGCGTTGGCCTTTTCTTTTTAAGCAGCTGTCGCAGACCCGAAATTCGGCCATCGGCATTCAGCAATCAAAAATCTGTTATCGTCTCCTTATCCCTTCAGGATGGCGTCAAATTTACACTTGTCATAACACTGGCCGCACTTGATGCACTGGTCCTGGTCGATGACATGCGGGGTTTTCACTTCGCCGCTGATGCAGCTGACCGGGCAGACGCGGGCGCAGGCGGTACAGCCGATGCATTTGTCTTCGATGATGGTATAGGACATCAGGTCTTTACACTTGCCGGCGCGGCAGGAGCGGTCGTTGATGTGCTCGAGGTATTCCTCTTCAAAGAAGTTCATGGTCGACATGATCGGGTTCGGAGCGGTCTGACCGAGTCCGCAGAGCGACGCTTTGCGCATGGCCTGCGCGAGGTCTTTCAGCTTGTCGAGGTCTTCCATTTCGCCCTGACCCTTAGCGATCTTTTCGAGGATGTTGTAGTTGGTGCGTCCGCCGATTCGGCAGGGGGCGCATTTGCCACAGGATTCATCCACGGTGAACTCGAGGTAGAATTTGGTGACGTCGATCATGCAGTCGTCTTCGTCCATCACGATCATACCGCCGGAACCCATCATGGAGCCGATGCTCATGAGGCTTTCGTAGTCGATCGGGGTGTCGAGATAGTCGGCGGTGATTACGCCGCCGGACGGGCCGCCGGTCTGGGCGGCTTTGAACTTTTTGCCGCCGCGGATGCCGCCGCCGATGTCGTAGATGATTTCGCGCAGCGTGGTGCCCATCGGTACTTCGATGAGGCCGGAGTTGTTGATTTTACCGGTGAGGGCGAACACCTTGGTGCCCTTGGAGGTTTCGGTTCCGATACTGCTGTACCAGGCCGAGCCCTTCAGGATGATCATCGGGATGTTGGCCCAGGTTTCGACATTGTTGATGACGGTGGGTTTGCCCCAGAGGCCTTTAACGGCGGGGAAGGGCGGGCGCGGAATCGGCATGCCGCGCTTGCCTTCGATGGAGGCGAGCAGGGCGGTTTCTTCGCCGCTGACATAGGCGCCGGCGCCGAGGCGCAGCTCGATGTCGAAGCTGAAGTCGGAGCCGAGGATGTTT
>JBFJYX010000085.1:0-9693 GCA_041622415.1 Pontiella sp. | reverse complement strand
TTCACGAACTGCTCGAGGAGGTCGAGGGAACCGACGCCAAAGCCGTTCAGGTCGGCGGAGCCTCCGGCCGCTGCGTTCCCGCGGCCGACTTCAACCACGGCATCGCCTTTGAGGATATCCCGACCGGCGGTTCGATTATCGTCATCGGTCCCGATCGCGATATGCTGGATGTTGCCGAAAACTTCCTGGAGTTTTTTGTCGATGAATCGTGCGGGCAATGCACGCCCTGCCGGGAAGGCAACGCCAAACTGCTCGAAGGGGTACGGCTGCTGAAAGAGGGCCGCTGCTCCATGCACTACCTGCACGAACTCTGCTCACTGGGGGAAACCATCCAGCTCGCCTCCAAGTGCGGCCTCGGCCAGTCGAGCCCCAATGCATTCCTCTCCATTGTGGAAAACTTCAAAGATGAAATCATGGGACGAACCAATGTGATGAGTGAGAAGTAGGAGGTAGAAAGTGGGAGGTAAGACGTAGGACGCGGAATGCGGGAGGTGGAAAGCAGAAGGCAGAACGTAGGAGGAGGAAAGGATACACACATCCTACATCCAACTTCCCACCTTATACATTCCACATTTCGCGTTGGAACTTACGAAAGGCGGAATCATGGAAAATGAATTTAAGCAAAACTGCCACCGCTCCCCGCTGAGCCAGCGGACCCAGCCGATGGGGATTCCCGGACTGGAAAAAAGCGACCAGCCCGTCACCATCACCATCGACGGGAAAGCGGTCACCGTGGAATCGGGCACAACGATTCTCGATGCGGCCAAACAGACCGGCATCCGGATTCCGACACTCTGCTACCACGAAGACCTGTGCGTCGCCGGCGTCTGCCGCATCTGCGTGGTGGAAGTGGAAGGTCAGCGCACGCTGCAGACCGCCTGCTGTTATCCGGTCACGGAGCCCATCAGCATCCGGACCCATACTGCCAAAGTCCGCCGGGCGCGCCGGCATATTCTCGATCTCATGCTCTCGAAGCATTACGGCGAATGCTATGCCTGCTTCCGCAACAACAACTGCGAACTGCAGGCGCTCGCCAAGGAATACGGCATCGACGAGTTCCGCTTCGGCCATCCCGAAAAACCGCGCTTCGAAATCGACCGCTCCAGCCACAGTGTGATTCGGGACATGGATAAATGCATCCTCTGCCGGCGCTGCGTCCGCACCTGCATCGACCTGCAGGAGGTCGGCGTGCTTGAAGTCGACAAACGCAGCGACCGCTCGAAAGTGATCACCTTCGGCGACAAACCGCTCGGCGACGTCGTCTGCATTAATTGCGGCCAGTGCATCAACCGCTGCCCCACCGGCGCCCTGCGCGCCAACGATCCGAGCGCGGAAGTCTGGGCCGCCATCGAGAATCCGCGGAAACACGTCATCATCCAGACCGCCCCCAGCCCGCGGGCCGGGATCGGCGAATGTTTCGGCCTCGCGCCGGGCCATCCGCTCACCTTCGAGATGAACACCGCCCTGCGCGAATGCGGATTCGACAAAGTGTTCGACACCAACTTCAGTGCCGACCTCACCATCATCGAAGAGGGCACGGAACTGCTGCTGCGCCTGCATAACGCGCTGGTCACCAAAGAGCACGCCGTGCTGCCGCAGTTTACCAGCTGCTCGCCCGGCTGGGTGAAATACCTCGAGCATTTCTACCCGCAGTTTATTCCGAACCTCTCATCGGCCAAAAGCCCGCAGCAGATGTTCGGCGCGGTCATTAAAACCTATTATGCCGAGCTCAACGGCCTGGACCCGAAAGACATCGTCACCGTGGCCCTGATGCCCTGCTCCGCCAAAAAGTTTGAATGCAACCGCCCGGAAATGTGCGACAGCGGGTTCAAGGATATCGACTACGGCCTCACCACCCGCGAGCTCGCCCAGATGATTTCCGAAACCGGTATCGACCTGCCCGCCATGGAAAAATCGGACTTCGACGACCCCTTCGGCACCGCCACCGGATCGGGCATCATTTTCGGCGCCACCGGCGGCGTCATGGAAGCGGCGCTGCGCTGCATCATCGAAGTGGTCTGCGGCATCAAAGTGGAAGACCTGTTCGAACATGCCGACATCATTCCGGTCCGCGGCTTTGAAGGCATCCGCTTCATGGAACTGCCCATCACCCAAACCGGCCCGGTGCCGGATCTGCTGAAAAACCATTTCGACTCCTGGCGCTGGCTCGAAGGCGTCACGCTCAAGGTGGCGGTCGCCCACGGCACGGCCAACGCCCATCGGGTCATGGAGGATATCAAGGCCGGCGGACGCTGCGCGGAATGCCACTTTATCGAATTCATGGCCTGTCCCGGCGGCTGCCTCGGCGGCGGCGGACAGCCCATTCCGACCAGCCCGTCCATCCGGGCCGCGCGCGCCAAAGCCATCTACAGCGAAGACGCGGCCTACGAGGTCCGCAAATCCCACGAGAACCCGGCCATCGTCAAACTGTACACCGAGTTCTTCACCGACGGCCCGTGCAGTCCCCTCAGCCACAAGCTGCTGCACACCGGCTACACACCGCGCGGCAAGTATATCGTCTGACCCGGCTCCGGCGGATTTTTGCTTCGGAATTCTCATCCTTATTGGTTTGCCCCCTATTTCGGGCACCGTTATATTCGCCGCTCAAATTTTGGGGAAGTAACTCATATTTAAACAACTACAAGGAGACAAGTAATGTCAGAAATTATCGATGTACTCGCTCGCGAGATCCTCGACTCCCGCGGCAACCCGACTCTCGAAGTCGATATCGTTCTCGATTCCGGCGCTACCGGCCGTGCTGCGGTTCCGTCCGGCGCTTCCACCGGTGTTAACGAAGCCCTCGAACTGCGTGACGGCGTTAAAGACCGTTACCTCGGTAAAGGCTGCGAAAAAGCGGTTGCCAACGTAAACGAAATCATTGCTCCGGCCATCATCGGCATGGACGCCATCGACCAGGTCGGCATCGATAACCTGATGCTCGAGCTCGACGGCACCGAAACCAAATCCAAGCTCGGCGCCAACGCTATGCTCGGCGTTTCCCTCGCCGCAGCCCACGCGGCCGCCGACGAACTCGGTATTCCGCTGTTCCGCTACATCGGCGGCACCAACTCCAAAGCCCTGCCGGTTCCGATGATGAACATCATCAACGGCGGCTCCCATTCCGACGCTCCGATCGCGTTCCAGGAATTCATGATCCGTCCGGTCGGCGCTCCGTCCTTCAAAGAAGGCCTGCGCTGCGGTGCTGAAGTGTTCCACGCACTGAAAGCCCTCATTAAGAAAAAAGGCCTCTCCACGGCCGTTGGCGACGAAGGCGGATTTGCTCCGAACTTCTCCGGCGGTACAGAAGAAGCCCTCGACTCCATCATGAAAGCGATCAAAGACGCCGGCTACAAACCGGGTAAAGATGTCACCATCGCGCTCGACTGCGCATCTTCCGAGTTCTTCGAAAAAGGCGTTTACAACTACGCGAAATTCGAAGGCAAAGACGGCGCCAAGCGCAACTCCACCGAGCAGGCTGAATACCTCGCAGAACTGATCTCCAAATACCCGATCGATTCCATCGAAGACGGCATGGACGAGCAGGACTGGGCAGGCTGGAAAGTCCTGACCGAAATGATCGGCGACAAATGCCAGCTCGTAGGCGACGACCTGTTCGTGACCAACGTGAAGTTCCTGAAGCGCGGCATCGACGAAGCCTGCGGCAACTCCATCCTCATCAAAGTGAACCAGATCGGTACACTGACTGAGACGCTGGACGCCATCGAAATGGCCCACAAAGCCGGATTCACTGCCGTTGTTTCCCACCGTTCCGGTGAAACGTCCGACAACACCATCGCGGACATCGCCGTTGCAACCAACGCCGGCCAGATCAAAACCGGTTCGCTGAGCCGTTCCGACCGTATCTCCAAATACAACCAGCTGCTCCGCATCGAAGAAATGCTCGGTGCTGACAGCCGTTATGGCGACGAGCTGAAACCGGTCATCGTGAAAAAAGCTCCGGCCAAGAAAAAAGCTTCCAAAAAGAAAGCCTCCAAGAAAAAGGCTTCTAAAAAGAAAGCGTCCAAGAAGAAATAAGCTCACCGGCTTAGACTTCTAAGGTTAAAAGGCGTCCCTCGGGGCGCCTTTTTCGTGTTTTTTAAACCACGAAGGCACAAAGAGCTCCAGGCGGTTCACCAGGTTTCAATCCTTCGTGTCCCTGGTGTCTGTGTGGTTTGAAGCTGATGAACAGGCAGGCGGTAAAAGTTCCTTGTCGACGTTGAGTTTCCCGCTATATTCCACCCAGACCATTTCGAACTCGCCAATCACGCATTACTTTCTATGCAGCAGACTGAAAAATATTGGAACCTGATCAACCGCATCGTGCTGATGGCCATCATTTTGATGGCCTGCGTCGGCGTGGTACTGGCGTTCACGCCCAAAGTGCGCCAGATGCAGGAATACCAGCAGACCAACGATTCGCTCCAGCAGCGCATCGAAGTCACCGTCGCGGCCGAACAGGAGCTGAAGAACAAACAGCGCCGCTTTTTCTCCGATCCGGAATTTGTTGAAAAGGTCGCCCACGAAGTCGGCTACGCCCGCAACAACGAAACCATCTTTCACTTTCCGGAAGAAACCGGTTCCTATTGATGCACCGCGGCCCGGCGTCAGCGCGTCCGGCATCCCCTCCCGCACACGCCCTTTTGTACTGATCCGGCGGTCCGGCCGAACATGGATTATTAGTTCGTCGGATCTTTATTTTTTTAAGATTCTGATTAATATTCATACCCATGGAACCGTTAACCCTCTATCTAACCTTGTTGCTCGTCGGCTTTGTGCTGATCGGATTCGAAATTTTTATTCCGGGCGGCATCCTCGGCATTTTCGGGGCCATCGCCTGGACGGTGGCCGCGGTGATCGGCTGGCGCAATTTTTCCGACCCCTGGAATATGATCAGCGCGCTGGGCCTTTTGGTGTTCGGCATATTCACCTTCGTCATCTGGATCCGCTATTTCCCGAAGAGCCGCGTCGGCAAGAGCCTGTCGCTCCAGGTCAACCAGGCGGACTATAAATCTCATAAAAACGAGGGTGTGGCGGTCGGCGCAACGGGCGAAGCGGTTTCCACTCTCCGCCCCTCGGGCATCGCCTCCTTCGACGGCGTACGCGTTGATGTGGTCGCCGACGGCGAATGGATTGAAGCGGGGCAGCCCGTAAAAGTTTCCTCAACCTCCGGCGGGCATGTTTCCGTCGTGAAAGCGTAAGTTATGCGAAAACGATTTTTTATTGCGGGCCTAACCGCCCTGCTGGCCCTGCAGGCCCAAACCTTCGGCTTCTGGATTTCCACCAACGAGTATGCGGTAAGCCTCGGCTCATCGGTTGCCGATGAACAATGGGTCTATGCCTATGTGGCCGATGTCTCAGGCACCTTTGAAAATGATCTGTTCATCACCACGCCGAGCACGCTGGACCTGACCGGCATTTACCAGGGCAATGTCTGGGCGGCATCGCTGATGGGCATTCGGCAGGAGGGCAGCTGCGAGCGGAACCTGCGGATCTATTCCCCCACCATCAAGATTGAAGGCAGCATTGCCGGCAACATAATGGCCATCGGCAATACGGTGGTTATCTCATCCAATGCGGTGATTCACGGCGACGCCTGGATCATGGCCATGAACAATATCGTGCAGGAGGGCACCATCGAAGGATCCGCCCATTTTTCGGCACCGCGCATGATTACCTTTGCCGGCACGATCAACGGAGACACCTCTGCCGAATCCCCGGAAATGATCTTCACGCGCGATGCCGCGCTCAACGGTAATTTTGAATACAGTGCGCCGGAGGAACTGGAGCTTCGCCCGGGCATCATCTCCGGCACCGTCGCCCGCATACAGCCCCCCTCCCTGCTGGAACCGAAGCGGCTGCAGAAAATCCTGCTCTCGTTCCTGGCGGCCCTGATCGCCGGCGTACCGTTCATTACCCTCTTTCCGATGACCACCGCCATGTCGGCACAGTTGATCCGCCGCGCTCCCTGGAAATGCATCATGGCCGGATTCATTGCTTCCATTGCCCTGCCGTTTTTCGGACTGATGAGCCTGTCTTCGCTCGTCGGGATTCCGCTGGGCGTACTGATTATGGGCTCGTGGGGCGCGATGGTCTACCTGAGCCGCATCGTCATGGCGCTCGTGATCGGCAACCTGTTCCTGAAAAAGATGGGCAACTCCATCGGCAAGGTTCTCATCGCCATGACCATCGGCCTGGCACTGATTTATGCCTCGACCGTTTTTCCGGCCCTTGGAATTCCGGTGCAAATCGGAGTCTTGTGGTTGGGCATGGGATCGCTTATTATTGCTCTGGTTGAGAAGCGGCGGCTGATCCTGCAGGTCCCGGCGAATTTACAGAAACTGCAGAAGTTGAGAGACGAAAACTATAATCCCGAGGAGGAAGAATCATGAATCTGAGTTATGTCATATTAATCCCTGTAATTTTGATTCTGCTGGTCTTCTTTGCGCTGGCCCTGTCCGTGATCAATCTCTGGGTGCGCGCGCTGTTTGCCGAAGCCCCGGTACGTATCCGCGACCTGATCGGCATGAAGCTGCGCCGCGTCCCGCCCGCCCAGGTGGTGCTGACCTACATCTCCGCCATCAAAGCCGGGCTCGAAATCAGCACCGGCATGCTGGAAGCACACTACCTGGCCGGCGGCAGCATGCAGAATGTGGTCCGCGCCATGATTGCCGCCGACAAGGCCAATATCGACCTGAAGTTTCAGCAGGCCGCCGCCATCGACCTGGCCGGCCGCAACATTGTCGACGCCGTACAAACCTCGGTAAACCCGAAGGTGATCGACTGCCCGGATCCCGATAAAACCGTCGGCGGCATGCTCGACGCCGTGGCCAAGGACGGCATCCGCCTGCTGGTCAAGGCCCGCGTAACGGTCCGTACCAACCTCGGACGCCTCGTCGGCGGGGCCACCGAGCAAACCATCATCGCCCGTGTCGGCCAGGGCATCGTCAGTGCCATCGGTTCGATGGGTTCCTACAAAGACGTGCTGGAAAATCCCGACTCGATCAGCCGCAAGGTGCTGAGCAGCGGACTCGACGCACAGACCGCTTTTGAAATCGTGTCCATCGATATCGCCGATGTTTCCGTGGCCGGTATCGGACAGATCGCCAACGTCGGTGCCAAACTCGAAACCGACCGCGCCGACGCCGATAAAATTATGCGCCAGGCCGAAGCTGAAGGCCGCCGCGCGATGGCGATCGCCACCGAGCAGGAAATGCGCGCCCGCGTCCAGGAGATGCAGGCCAAAGTCATCGAGGCCCAGGCCGAAGTACCGCTGGCCATGGCCGAAGCCTTCCGCAAAGGCAATCTGGGTGTGATGGATTTCTACCGCATGCAGAACATCATGGCCGATACCTCCATGCGTGAATCCCTCGCCGGCGGCGAAGAGGACGAAAAGGATAAATAATTACGATGGCGGATTTCAGAATGGAGAATGACCGCTCCGCCGCGCGTTCTTCATTCTGACTTCTAAAATCTTCATGGCTATGGATGACTTAATTCCATTTCTGGTTTTCATCGTTATTGCGCTGATCAACCTGGTGAAGTTTCTTCTGGAACGAAAGTTCCAGGGGAAGAAGCCGGCGAACGGGAATGAGCCGCCGGAAGAGAAGCCCGCGTCCGGGCTGGAAAACTTTTTCGAGGACCTGGCCCGCAAGCTCGATCCGAATGAAAAACCGGTGGACCTGCCCGACTGGCCCGAGGGATATGAAAAGCCCGACTACTCTGCCGAACAGGCCGCCTATGAAGAATATCAGCAGGAGGAGCGTATTGAAGAAGACGTTTTCAAGCCCGCGCCCAAAGCCGAAATTATTTCCATGCCGATCACGCCCGTTGCTGAAATCCGGCCGCGCGCTCCCGTAGCAGCGGTAGAGACCGCCGCGCTGAAATCGGCCATGAAGGCCATACCGGCACTGAGGTCGACGTTCTCCTCCGGCATCAAATCCGCGCCCATTCTGCGCAGCGGACACAGCGGGGCCATCGATTTTCCGCTCCAAAAAAAATCCGACCTGCGCAAAGCCATTCTGGCGAAAGTGGTTCTCGATCCGCCGCGCGCATTTGACGCCTCGTTCGACAATACGTCCCGCCGCTGAACACTTCCAATGATTGGAAGTTGCAAAGCCGGTTTACGTTCCGCTTAATTAACGGATGAGCGAGCCATCGTTAGACCATCTTTTAGACGTCGCCATCTGCGCAGCGGAAGCGGCGGGCAAACATGCGTTCAACAACAAAGAACGCCGCACCGAAACCACCGAGACCTTCAATCACGACGTGAAGCTGCTGCTCGATGTCGAAAGCCAGAAGGCCGCCGAAGCCATCATTGAAAGTGAATTTCCGGACCACGGTATCCTGGGCGAGGAAGAGGCCCGGCCCAACCGGACCAGTGCGTATGAATGGATCATCGACCCGATTGACGGGACCATGAATTTTTCGCACGGCTTTGAATACTGGTGCTCGTCGGTCGCGGTCCGCCGCAACAACCAGGTGGTCGCCGGCTGCATCTTTGCGCCGGACTTTGATGCCTACTACACCGCGCACAGCGAATGCGAAGCCAAGCGGAACGGAACACCGATCCGCGTGCGCGAAACGAATCGCCTCAGCGAAGCCATGGTTTTCTCCGGACTTTCCAAAGAGATGGAAAATCAGCCGGACACCCATTTCAGCCTCTTCCGTATGCTCGCGCTCAACACCAAAAAACTGCGGATCAACGGGGCCGCGGCGCTTGACCTCTGCCGCGTGGCGGACGGCACCGCCGATGCTTTTTTTGAGGGGGGCATTTTTCTCTGGGACTATGCCGCCGGAGTGCTGATTGCTGAACGGGCCGGGGCGGTTTCCGCCGTATATCCGGATATCAGCAATCCGCATGGCGCAACGGTGCTGGTTTCAAATCAACCGCTGATGGACGGCCTCAAGGCGATCTATACAAAGTGTATCTGACATGACGAAAAAAAAGAAAACCGGGAAGTTTCCCGATGTCCACTGGCTCTATGAAGCGTCGGTGCAGAACGTCGATACCGACCTTGATTTCGGGGTCCGGGTCTACCGCAAACACTGGAAGCGTAAACCGCTGACCGTGCGCGAAGACTTCTGCGGCACCGCCAAGCTGGCCGCGCGCTGGGCGCAGCGCAATAAACTGCACGAAGCCTGGGGCATCGACTTTCATAAGCCGACCCTCGACTGGGGCGTAAAATACAATGTCTCCGGCCTCACCGATAAGCAGCGCAAACGGCTGCACCTCATTCACGGCGATGTGCTGGAAGAAACCACGCCGAAAATCGACATGGCCTTTGCCCTGAACTTTTCCTTCTGCGTGTTTAAAAAGCGCGAGGTGCTGCGCGACTATTTTCACCGGGTGTATAAATCCCTGAACAAAGAAGGGCTCTTCGTGCTGGATATTTACGGCGGCACCGAGGCCATCATGGAAAAGGAAGATGACATCCGCGAGATCCCCGGCCTGACCACGCCGGACGGACTGGAGATTCCGGACTTTGAATATATCTGGGACCAGGCCTACTACAATCCGATCAACCACGACACCACCTGCCATATCCATTTCAAGGTTCCGGGGTATGGAAGAATCGAAAAAGCCTTCACTTATGAATGGCGCCTCTGGACCCTGATGGAACTGCAGGAGCTGCTTAAAGAGGCCGGCTTCTCCAAAGCTGAGGTCTATCTGCACGACTTTGACGACGAAGGCGA
>JBFJYX010000084.1:0-9734 GCA_041622415.1 Pontiella sp. | reverse complement strand
TAGTGCTCCGGTGCATTGTTGCGGGAATCGCCACGAAAAGGCACAAGAAGCACGAAGACCTTGCCCGCTTAGTTTTTGTGCCTTTTGTGCCTCTTTGTGGCCATTAATCCGATGCGGGGGATAATTATTTTGCTCTGAATCGTTTTGCCGGATGGGCGGCGTTGGGTTGACGGAGCTGATCGCCTGCGCGCGGGTTGGCGCACGGCGGCATTCAGAGATCAATGTTCAGGCCCCGGGCTTAGCAGACCGGATCGCCCCATTCTTTCAGGCGGCGGTCATAGCATTGGCGGTGCATGCTGAGCAGGGTGCTGACTTCCCGGTCGTCCATTTCATCGATGGTCCGGTTGGCGTCCATTTCCGACAGTCCCCGGAGCTGGCGCATCGGGCAGTTCCGCGCTGCGGTTTTATGGGGACATTCCATGGTCAGCCCTTTGACCCATATTTTATTGTTCAGTCTGTGGTTCATGGTTTACCTCCGCTTCCACGGTTATGCTACACCCGTTTTTAAAACCGGCTACCGGAAATCGGCCGCGCAGGCATCTTTGGATTTCATCCGCTTAAGGGGACAACCATGCGCCGGATGCATCGCATATAAAGCCGGGAAAAGGGCCGGGCATCGGCAGGCAGGCTGTGTTTCGTACAGACGGCAGCATCATACTTTTTCAGCCGGACCGAACGGCGATGATGCGTTGCAGGATTAAAAGCCACAGCGTGAATATATGACCGGATCCCTGTTCCCCGGAAGGCCATTTACTCACGACGGCCGGTTAAAAAACACCCCCCACATCTTTGTACAACAATTTTAGTGATCGCTTCCAATGACTGGAAAAAAATGTCGGAAATCGGCTTAACCCCTTTGTTTTCCAAGGGTTGGAAGAGCGGAGCTTCCAAGGGTTGGAAGTGCCGGAAATATATTTCCGTAATCACCGCCCCCTTCCCCCGCACCCCCATCCTTCCCGAAACTTTTCTTACCGCCTTAAACCTATGCACTTAGCCCATACGCCTCCGCCCGGATCGGTGCGATGGCACACCTGTTGCAATAAGGGACCCCAATTACTGGAATCAGGAATATGGCTGAAGAAAAAATCAATCTCTTAGAAAAGCGCAAAGCCCAGGTCCATGAAGGCGGCGAATTCGCCATGGAAGCTGAAAAACAGAGCCTTGCCGGTTCGGTCAGCCAGCGCTCCTGCAGCTTCTGCGGATCCCGCGTGGTGCTCTATCCGATCGCCGACGCGATCCACATCGTGCACGGCCCGATCGGCTGCGCCTCCTATACCTGGGACATCCGCGGCGCCCTCTCCTCCGGCCCGGAGCTGCACCGCCTGAGTTTTTCAACCGACATGCAGGAAAAGGACGTCATCTACGGCGGTGAAGGCAAGCTCTACAATGCCATCAGCGAACTGATTGATGAATACAAGCCGAGCGCGGCCTTTATCTATTCCACCTGCATCATCGGTGTGATCGGCGACGACGTGGACGCGATCTGCAAAAAGGTGCAGAAGGAAAAAGGCATCCCCGTCATTCCGGTCGACTCCGAAGGATTCAAGGGTTCGAAAAAGGAAGGCTATAAAGCGGCCTGCGATGCGCTGTTTAAAATTCTCGGCGAAGACGATCCCGACGCGCAGAAGGTGCCGAAGTCGATCAATATTCTCGGCGACTTCAACCTGGCCGGTGAAATCTGGATCATCAAAGACTACTACGAACGCATGGGCGTCAACGTGGTCTCCACAGTTTCGGGCGACGGACGGATCGACGAAATCCGCAAAGCCGGCCGCGCCCACCTCAATATTGTACAGTGCTCCGGTTCCGTCAGCAATCTGGCCAAAATGCTCGAAACGGAATACGGCACACCGATGATGCGCGCGTCGTACTTCGGCATTGAAGATATGTCGAAGGCACTCTACGACGTGGCGGACTTTTTTGATGACGACGAGATGCGTATGGGCGCACAGCGCGTGATCAAAGAAGAAGTGGCCAAGCTGATGCCGCAGCTCGCGCCCTACCGGAAAGACCTCATAGGGAAAAAGGCCGCGGTGTATACCGGCGGCGCCTTCAAGGTCTTTTCGCTGGTGCGCTCGCTGCGCACGCTGGGCATGGACGTGGTGGTGGCCGGTTCCCAGACCGGGTCGGTGGATGACTATAAACTGCTGACCGAACTCTGCGATCCGGGCACGGTGATCCTCGACGACACCAACCCGCTGGAACTGGCGAAGTATGTCCGGGAAAAGGACGTCGACCTGTTCATCGGCGGCGTAAAGGAACGCCCCATCGCCTACAAAATCGGCGTCGGATTCTGCGACCACAACCACGAGCGTAAAGAAGCGCTCGCCGGCTTCATCGGCATGCTCAACTTTGCCAAAGAAGTCCACTCCTCCGTCATGAGCCCGGTCTGGCAGTTTGCGCCGCGCCGTGCAGGAAACAGAACCTAAGCGGAAAAGAGAGCACGAAGATGAAGACAAAAACCAAACACGACAACTCGATCAATGAAATCTTAACGGCCATGGGCATTCATGACCTGGACAGAAATCTTCCTCCGAAGAAGAACCTGCGCAAGCTCAACCTCTTCGCAGACAAAAAAGGATCCGGCAAATGAGTTGCGACTGTGGAAAAACCTGTGCCCCGACCGATGATGCGGCCCATGCCTGCACGGCGGAAGACAAAGCCAAATGCGGCTGCGGCAGCCCGGCGGCGACTGAGGCCGACAAATCGGCAATCAGCAATCGGCAATCAAAAATGGATAAGCCTCTGACCGGCGAAAATTTTACAGCGACGCGTAATGCATGCAAACTGTGCGCTCCTCTCGGTGCCTGCCTTGCGTTCCGTGGAATCGAAGGCTGCCTCCCCTTCCTCCACGGTTCGCAAGGGTGCGCCACCTATATCCGCCGCTACATGATCAGCCATTTCCGTGAACCGATGGACATTGCCTCCTCGAGCTTCGGCGAAGAGAGCGTGGTCTTCGGCGGACGCCAGAACCTGTTCGACGGCCTGACCCACGTGATCGAAGGCTATAAACCCGAAGTGATCGGCATTGCCACCACCTGCCTGGCGGAAACCATCGGCGACGATGTGAACATGTATGTGAAGGAATACCTTTCCGCCGACCGTAAAATTGTGGACCCGCCGCACATCCTGCGCGTCTCCACCCCGAGTTATGCCGGCTCGCACGCCGACGGTTATCAGTGGGCGGTCCGCGCCATCGTCGACCAGCTGGCCGTGGACGGGCCCAACGAAAAATTTATCGGCATTTTCCCCGGCATGGTATCCCCCGCCGACCTGCGTCACCTGCGGGAACTGATGGAGGATTTTGAAATGGATTTCTCCATTGTGCCGGACTATTCAGATCCGCTCGACGGACCGGTCTGGGGCGACTACCACAAGATTCCGGCCGGCGGAACCCCGGCCCGCGAGATCGCCAAGCTCGGCCGCGCTTCCGCAGTCATTGAACTGGCTTCGACCATTGCCGACAAACAGTCCGCCGCCTCGCTGCTCGATGAAAAGTTTTCCACCGCCGTCTTCCGTGTCGGCCTTCCGATCGGCATTCGCCAGACCGACAAGTTCTGCAATGTACTCGAACAGATCACCGGCCGGCCCCTGCCGGCGAAACACGAAGCCGAGCGCGGCCGCCTGGTCGACTGCTATGTCGACGGCCACAAATATACCTTCGGCAAAGAAGTCGTCATCTACGGCGAAGAGGACTTCGTCGTCGGCATGACCGCCTTCTGCTGCGAGATCGGCCTCAAACCCGTACTCTGCGCCTCCGGCGGCAAGAGTGGAAAACTCGACGAGTGCATCCGCGAAGTTGCTCCGGAACTCGATGCGGAAACCCCCATTCTCGAGGGCATCGATTTTGCCGAAATCGAAATCGCCGCCCTCAACCTGAAACCCGACCTGCTCATTGGCAACAGTAAGGGGTTCAGCCTCAGCCGTAAGACCGGCATCCCGCTGATCCGTTTTGGATTTCCTATCCACGACCGGATCAGCGGGCCTCGCTCCCTCCACCTCGGATACCGCGGCGCCCAACGGCTGTTCGACACCATCGTCGACAAACTTATGGAAATGAAACAGGAAAGCAACGACATCGGATACACCTATATTTGATGAGTGAAACGTGAGCCGTGATTCTCGTTCACGTCTCAATCGTCGCTCGTCACGACCCAGGAGAAAACAATGGCTTTAGATTTTAAAAAACACCCATGCTTCAATCCCGATGTTAAAGGGAAATACGGCCGCGTCCATCTTCCGGTAGCCCCGAAGTGCAACATCCAGTGCGGCTACTGCAACCGCAAATACGACTGCGTGAATGAATCGCGTCCGGGCGTGACGTCCAATGTCCTCTCTCCCGGCCAGGCGCTGTACTACGTCAACGATCTCGTCGAATCCGGCAAGCCCATTTCCGTGGTCGGCATTGCCGGCCCCGGCGATCCCTTTGCCAATCCGGAACAGACGATGGAAACGCTGCGGCTGATCCGTAAACGCCATCCCGACATGCTGCTGTGCGTCTCCACCAACGGCCTCGGCGTCGGCCCCTACATTGCCGAACTGGCCGAACTCGAAGTGAGCCACGTCACCATCACGATGAACGCCATCGATCCGGAAATCGGCGCGCAGGTTTACAGCTGGGTGCGCGATCACAAAAAACCGCTGCGGGGAGTCGAAGCCGCCGAGCTGCTGCTCAAACGCCAGATCGCGGCGATGAAATCCATCAAGGCGCACGGCCTGACCCTGAAGATCAACACGATCCTGATTCCGGGTGTGAACGAGGATCACATCGACGACGTTGCGGCCTTTGCCAAGGCCGAAGGGGCCGACCTGCACAACATTATTCCGATGTGCCCGGTGGAAGGCACCATGTTCGAAAACCTGGACGAGCCGACGCCGGCGCAGATCCACGCCGCGCGTGATGTGGCCGGCAAATATATGCCGCAGATGACGCACTGCCAGCGCTGCCGGGCCGATGCCTGCGGCCTGCTCGCGGAAGGCACCACACAGGATACGCTCAAGAAACTCGAAGAGGCATCCAACGCGCCGATCAATCCGGAAGAGGAACGGCCCTACGTCGCCATCGCCACCCGCGAAGGCGTGCTGGTGAACGAACATCTGGGCGAAGCGGCCGAGCTGAGTATTTTCGGCGAAAAAGACGGCATGTTCCAATGCCTGGAAACCCGCGCCACGCCGGATGAAGGCGGCGGTTCCGATCGATGGATGGAACTTGCAAACAGTTTGAGTGATTGCCGTGCAATCCTCGTATCGGGGGTGGGACCCAAACCTACGGCCTTTCTCCGCCAGGCCGGACTCAAGGTGGTGGTTATGGAAGGGCTGATCGATGAAACGCTCCGCCGGATCTATGCCGGCGAAGAGGTTCGCTCGCCCCTCCGTAAAACCAAGTGCGGAGAAAAGTGCACCGGCAGCGGTGCCGGATGCGGGTAGAAGGAAAACTGAAACCTGAAACTGGAAACCTGAAACCATTCAAACCGAAATTTGAACACGGGATTATATTTCAAGTTTCCAGTTTCAAGTTTCTCATTTCAAAATTAACTAACCAGGGGAAAAATTATGCCTATAGCAAAACCGGAACAACACTTCTTCATCTGTAACTCCTACCGCGTGGCGGGCGAAGCCAAAGGCGCCTGCAATGCCAAGGAAGCGGGCGACCTGCTCGCTTATCTTGAAACCGAAATCCTCGACCGCGGCCTGGACGCCCAGGTCTCCGGCTGCGGCTGCCTGAAAATCTGCACCGAAGGCCCGGTGATGGTCGTTTATCCGGAAGGCAAATGGTTCGGTCAGGTGGACGAAGAGAAACTCGACTCCATTCTCGATGCCATCGAAGACGGTGAAGACACCAGTGAGCTCGAACTCGCATAACGGTCATCACGGACATCAATCCAACGGCACATACTGCGGTACGCAGGATGGCCGTTGGGTTAAATCCGTGAAGGACTATGTCAAGAGCCTGGACTACGGCGAAGTGACGCTTACCGTCCACAACGGCCACGTGGTGCAGGTGCAGAAAACGGAAAAGGTCCGCTTCAGCCAGCTGAAGCAATGATGAACGGAGAAGCGGGAATGAAGAATACGGTACGGAATAGAACGCGTCGCAGACCGGCAATTCTTCATTCTTAATTCTCAATTAAAATGAAAACGGTAACCCTCAATCTCATCGGCACCATTCGTACGCCGCACACGGCGGCCGATAATATTCCGGTGCAGCCGGTCGGCAGCGCCGATGAAGGGGTGGCTGAGCTCTATCCTGAATACGCCGAAGGCCTTCGGGACGTCGACGGCTTTTCGCATGTCATGCTGCTCTTCCACCTGCATGAAATGAGAAAAGAGTTCAAGCTGATCATTACCCCGTTCATGGACAAAAAAGAGCACGGCGTTTTTGCCACGCGCTCCCCTTCCCGGCCGGCGGCCATCGGCCTCTCGACGGTGAAGGTGAAAAAGGTGGAAGGCAGCAAACTCTATTTCGAAGGGGCCGACATGCTCGACGGTTCGCCGCTGATCGACATTAAACCCTTCTTCCGCAATGTGGACAACCGGCCGGACGCCGTCAGCGGCTGGCTCGAAGATAAAGAGGCGGACATCGCCTCGAAACACCGTTCCGACGACCGCTTCATGGAACGTAAAGCCATCCATAAAATGGCCTGATTTTTTAAGAACATAACACCGCCAACCGGAATACCGGAGGCTCATCAGAACTCCCCACAGGTCTACGCTTCCTGACATACAGGTGTCGCAGCCGGAGACCGTAAAAATGAAAGTATGTATGACGGCCGCACTGCTTGGTGCAGCCATGACCACCCTGGCCTGGGACAGCGCGGAAAACGCCGTCTGGCTGGAAGGAACCCTCAAAGGAAATCTCACCGACGCCCTCTCTGTTTCCCTGAAGGAACAGGTGCGCTACAAAGAAGACGACGGCTACTATTTCCTGCACTACACCGACATCGGGGTCGGATGGAAATTTTCCAAAGCCTGGAACCTCACCGGCAATTACCGCTATGTGACGACCCGCAAGCGGAACGGCGACTGGACCCCCAAGCCAATGCTGCACGCCAACCTCACCAACACCCTGCCGCTCGGGTTTCTCCACCTGAAAAGCCGCTTCCGCCTCGCCCATGTGGATGTCCGCGGCGCCGACGACCAGGCGCTGCTCTGGCCGCGGATCACGCTCGGGTTTTCCAATGGCTGGAAAGGCCTCAGCCCCTACGGCGCCTGGGAACCGATTTATGATATGGGTGAAAATCTGATCTATCGGAACCGGCTCGAGGGCGGCATACTCTATGCTCCCTGTAAGAACTGGTCGCTGAAGTTTTTCCTGATGCAGCAGCGGACCCGAACGGACTCAACCTCCGACTGGACCGAGAGTTACAACATGGGCGCAGGCGCAACACTTAAATTTTAGGGGGAACAATTATGAAAAAACGGCTTACACTATTGTTTGCAGTCTGCGTGGCAACCGCGGCCCGTGCCGGTCTCTCCGTTTTTGCGGCGGCCAGTACCACCGACGCCATGAACGACCTCGCCGCCGCCTACCGGGCCGGCGGCGGCGAATCCGTCCGCTTTAACTTTGCGTCGTCCGGCGCGCTGGCCCGGCAGATCGATGCCGGGGCGCCGGCGGATGTCTTTGTTTCGGCCAACGTCAAATGGATGGACTGGCTCGAGGGCCGGGTGGAAAATATTTCCGCCACCCGCTTCAACCTCGCGGCCAACGCGCTGGTGTTCATTGCCCCGCCCGGCTCGGACCTCCCGTTCGACGGCAGCGTCGCCGGCCGCATTGCGGTCGGGGACATCAAGAGCGTGCCGGCGGGCATGTATGCCCGGGAAGCGCTGGAGCACCTGGGCTGGTACAGCGAGTGGAAACCCCATCTGGTGCAGGCTTCGAGCGTCCGCACCGCCCTGCTCTATGTGCAGCGCGGCGAGGTCAGCGCCGGCATCGTGTATGCCACCGATGCCCGGGCCGCCGGCCTTCCAATCCTTGGAACTTTTCCGCCGGAATCCCACAGCCCGATCATCTACCCGGCCGCGGCGGTTACAGAAAAAGAGTCCGCTTTAGCATTTCTCGAATTCCTGAAATCCGATAAAGCCAAAGAGATTTTAAAGCGTCATGGATTCAAAGATGTCTAACCACGAAGGCACCAAGACCACTAAGCAACACAAAGAAAAACCTTCGAGTCCTTTGTGCCTTTGTGGTTAAAACAGGCATGCTTAATTTATCCCCAGCTGAATGGAGCGCGGTGGGACTTTCGCTGAAAGTCGCGCTGGGCGTTGCCGTGATCACCGCCGTACCGGCCGTGCTCGTGGGCTGGCTGTTTGCGCGAAAGGAGTTCCGCGGCAAACTGCTGCTGGAAAGCCTGGTGCATGCGCCGCTGGTGATTCCGCCCGTGGTGACCGGCTACCTGCTGCTGGTCACCTTCGGGCGCAACGGCTTTGCGGGCAAATGGCTGGCCGAGGTCTTTGATGTGCGGCTGGTGTTTACCTGGCAGGGAGCCGTGCTGGCCTCGGCCATTGTGGCGTTTCCGCTGGCCGTGCGTTCCGTGCGGCTGGCCGTTTCGATGGTCGATGCCCGGCTCGAAGAAGCCGCCAGGACGCTGGGCTACAACCGCGGGCGCGTCTTTATGAAAGTGACGCTGCCGCTCGCGTGGCCCGGCATTCTCGGCGGCATCCTGCTCGCCTTTTCCCGCAGCCTCGGCGAGTTCGGCGCAACGATCACCTTTGCCGGCAATGTGGAAGGCTCGACCCAGACCCTGCCGCTTGCCATCTATTCCGCCCTGCAGGTGCCCGGCGAGGAAACCCTCGCCATGCGGCTCGTGATCGCCTCGCTCATTCTGTGTTTTGCCTCGCTCCTGATATCCGAACTCCTCACCCGAAAAGCGAAGAGAAAGTTGAGCGTGACGCATGAAGCCTGAGCCGTCATGCCTCACGTTTCAATCGTCACTTTTATAGATGAATCTCGATGTAGACATATACCTGAAACAGGGTCAGTTCCTGCTGGATGCCGAGTTCAAATGTTTTGAATCGGCCATGGGCGTATTCGGTCATTCGGGCTGCGGCAAAAGCACCCTGTTCCGCGCCATCGCCGTGCTGATCCGCCCCGACGGAGGCCATATCGTCTTTAATGAAAAGACGCTGTTCGATGCCGACCGCAATATTTTTGTCCCGCCGCACAAACGCGGCATCGGCCTGGTATTCCAGGACGCGCGGCTTTTTCCGCACTGGTCGGTCGAGCAGAACCTGCGCGCCGGCGAGTGCCTGAAGGACCGGGTGCGGAACCGCCCGTTCAGCTTTGACGACATTGTGGACCTGCTGAATATCCGGCATTTGATCGACCGCGAGGTGACCGACCTTTCCGGCGGCGAAAAACAGCGCATCGCCATCGGCCGCGCACTGCTCTCCAATCCCCGGCTGCTGTTGATGGATGAGCCGGTCACGGGCCTCGATATTTCGCTGAAGATGCAGATCCTGCCCTTTCTTGCGCGCATTCATTCGCGGCTGCGTATTCCCACCATCCTCATCAGCCACGACCTCGGCGAAATCCTGCAGCTGACCGACCAGGTGCTGCTGATGCGCGGCGGATCGGTGACCGGATACGGGAAACTGGACCGGCTCGTCCAGCGCCCGGAAACGCTGCGGGAACTCAAAGGCGCGGACCTGACCAACCTGATTTCGGTGACCGTGAAAAATCATCAGCCCGACCGCGGGATCACCCACCTGCTGCTGCCGGACGATCCCCGCTATAT
>JBFJYX010000083.1:0-9876 GCA_041622415.1 Pontiella sp. | reverse complement strand
CACGTGGCTGCTGGCTGATGCAGAGAACCGGCTCAAGGACTGGCTGGTGCCCAAGGTGCCTAAAGGGATCGAGACCTATCACTTGACGCTGACCACGCTGCTTTGGTGCGCCCTGATTATTCTGTTCAGTTTTCTGGCGCGTTACTGGGTCCCTTTTTTATGGGTGGTCTCGTTGGCCATCTTCGGGCAATACATTACGGACCTGCTCGATGGCGAGGTGGGGCGCCGGCGCAATACCGGACTGATCAAGTGGGGCTATTACATGGACCACTTTCTCGACTACCTGTTTCTCTGTTCCATGCTCATCGGGTACGGCCTGATGGTGGAGGATCATAACAAGTATCTGCTCTTCTACATCCTCGCACTCTTCGGCGCGTTCATGGTGAATTCATTTCTCTCCTTCGCGGCAACGGGTGCGTTTAAAATCAGCTACATGGGCATCGGGCCGACGGAGGTGCGGCTGATCTTTATTGCGGCCAATACGCTGATCATTATTTTCGCGGATAAGTTTGAGATTGCACGCGTACTGCCGGTCGTGCTGGCCGGCGCGACCTTTGCGTTGTTTGTTACGGTTTACCAGACCCAGAAAATGCTGTGGAAGATCGATATGGACAACAAGGCGAAGCAGGAGCGGGACACGCCGGTGGGCGAACCGTGATTTAAGCGCGCGCCCCGCCCGTACGGATTATCCGTCCGGGCGTTCGCCTTCGCCGAAGCGGTAGACCAGGCCGGCATTGAACTGCTGGTCGAAGGTGTTTTTCGAGGGCGAGTAAAACCCGATCCAGTCGGCGTTCAGCGCCACCTTGCGGTGGAGCTGCCAGTGGGCCCCGACGCCGCCGTTCCACTGGAAGGTTTTCATATCGTTATCCTCATAGCGAACCTGCCGTCCGAACCCGCCGGTGAGATAGGGGCGCAGCCGGGATCGGGTCAGCAGATAGACCTGGGTGTCGCAGCTGTAGTTTTCATATTCCTCGGTTTCGTTGGTGGCCTTGTTTTCCAGATCGCCGAAGGCATAGGTCACGCGCGTTGAGAGCCGGGGGGTAAAATAGAGCCCGAGATGCAGCTTGGTGTAGAGGCCGTCTTCCACATTCCAATCGCGGTCCATGGCGGTGTGGCCCACAGCGGCACCGAAACCGATGATTCCGGTATCCACCGGATCCTCCACATAGTTGAATTCCCGCGTCAGCTCATCCTTCTCCGCGGGGCCGGCCGGGCCGATCGGGATGCGCACATGCAGGTAAACCTGGTGATCGGTTTGGCCGTCGGTTTCCATCGGCATGTAGGTGAAGTAGCCGTAGCCGGCCTTGATTAAATCGCGGCGGGTGATCCAGTTGACGGTTTTGCCGACCGTATCGACGGGGTCGAGCAGCAGCAGCGATACCCCGCCCAGCATTTTTGAGCCGAGCACCCGGTTGCCGTTGCTGCGGATTTTAAACTCGGTCTGGTAGGCCCACTCGCCGTAGAGCCAGCCGGCGATCGGCGTGTAGACCAGATCCTGGATCGAGGGAACTTCCGCAAAGGATTCGATGCCGTATTCCCACAGAAAGGTGGACATCATCGTGCTGTACAGAAACGAGTCCCACTGGCGGTAGCCGGACTTCCGGGCAATCTGGTAATAGACGCCGCCGACCCAGGCGTGACCGATATAGTTGTAGCCCCATTTATTCCGGTCCCACTCGGGGCCGGACTTCACATTCTCATGCCACTTTTTCAGCAGGTCGCCGCCGGAATTATCCCAGCCCGTTGACTCCTGAGGCAGCATCATCAGAACGCCCATGGCCCCGACACTGTAGAACAGCATCGATTTGGTCTGCGACCAGGCGCGATCGCCGGCCTCCCCGTTTTCCGGAAAGAACAGGGAGACGCCGTACGCGGGGGTATACGCCGCGGGGTCGAGCCGGACCGGGCGGTAATAGGCCGGCAGCGCGGGGGCGGAATTGGTCTGCGCCGCGCTGATGAACGGCAGCGCCGACAACACGAATGCGAGAACCGCACCGATCTGTTTCTTCATTTTTATCATACACCCCATGCCGGATTTTTTTCAGGCGCGGTACTTTATACAGCCGCCGCTTTTATTCAATTCGCTTACGCCATTTTTCTTCGGGCCGCCGGAGAAGGGAATAATCCGTGCAACCCCTCGACTTATGCAGGCCAAGAATCGTATCGTCATTTCCAATCGATTTCATCCCGAAAACCGGGTGGGTGTGTTATGAGGGTTTTCACAAGTTCACTGGTATTGCTGGCGACGGCGCGGATTTGCGCGGCCGCGGTACAGCAGGCCCCGGTGTATGTTGCCAACCAGAATCCCTTTGTGCAGATTTACGGCCTGCCGAAAGCGGAGGCCGGTTTCTGCCTGCCGCGCGGCGGATGGGATGTCGCGTTTCTGTACTACGTGTCGAACAACGCTTTTTCCGATGATACAGGAAGCGGCGAAACGATGGTCTGGGATGGCGAAACCGCTCAGTATACGCTGAAAGTGCGCTACGGTTTATTCGACCGGCTCGAGCTCGGAGTGGATGTGCCCTTTGTTCAGCACAGCGGCGGATACCTCGACTCCATGATCCGTGAATTTCATACGTTCTTCGGGTTTCCCAACGACCGGCAGGATGAGTTTGAAAAGAACCGGATCAACTACGACGTCAATTCAAACGGCACGACCTACCGGATGAGCGAACCGCATTCCGGGCCGGGGGATATCCGTTTCACCGCGGGGCTGCCGCTGTTGCAGGCTTCCGCATCCTCGCGCCGTTCGCTGGCGCTGCGGTCGGTGCTGAAACTGCCGACCGGCGATTCGGACTATCTGCTCGGCAGCGGCTCCACCGACCTCGCCGTCGGCCTGGCCTACAGCGATTACGAACTGCTCGATTCCATCAACACCGCCCTCACGCTCAACCTGGGTGTGCTGTACATGGGCGATGGCGATGTACTGCGCGATATTCAGAAACATGCGGCCGGCTACGGCGGGGTGTCCGCCGGATGGCTGGTTTTCCAATGGTTGGAACTCAAGCTGCAGCTGGATGTGCATACCGCCATGTATGACAGCGACCTGGTTCAGCTCGGGTCCTCCGTGCAGCTGCTCGCCGGCGGCACGGTGCATGGGCCGGGCGATGTTGTTGTGGATTTCGGAATCTCGGAACAGGTCATTACCGATGCAACGCCCGATGTCGGTTTTTATCTGATGATTGCTCATTCGTTATAAGTAGGTTGGTCTATGTTCAAAAATAAGCGTCTTCTCTGGTTAACCCTGTTGTGTGTGCTGAGCGCCATTGTTGTGCTCGGCATGAAAATCGGCTTTCCGTCGCACCGGCTCATTGCCTACGGGCTGCTCGGCCTCGGCTGGATTCCGCTGCTGATCTCCTATCAGATCAACCGCCGCGTGCTGCGCGTGCAGAAAAAGCTCATAAAGAAAAAGACGCGGCCGTTTCTTCCGCATGCGGTCGTCGCCGTTCTGCTGTTGCTGGCCTTCTACATCACCTGGGCGCTGTTTCCGGTTGAGCGCAGCCCGCTGGCCGAATGGAGCCCGGAAAAGATCCGGATGGAAATTGAAAGCGACCTCGACAGCTACCGCATGCTCCGCAAAACCGCCGACGATTTTATCTCCACGTTCGAGGCCAACGGACTGCTCAACAAAAAAGTGGATGAGCTGAGCCGGGCCGAGCGTAAAACCATTCGGCGCATTTGGCGCGACGGGGCGATGGCGTTTCTGGAGTTTGATTTGCTGAAGGCTAAATACCGCGGGTTTTATCAGGTCGATTATGTTGCCGAACCGGAGCTGCATGCCGACGCCTTTATGCTGGCCTATATGGCCTACATCACCCAGTACAACGCCTGCATGCGGGTGGTTGAAATGGTGGGCAGCAACGCCTTCATGGAAACGCTGCTCAACGAAAAAGGCGAGGGCATTCCCGTCGACAGCTATTTCTTCATGAAGCAGCGCCTGACGCATCCGAACGTCATCCTGCGGATGAACGCCGGGGCGGCCTATTTTGAGCTGATCAAAAACGCGATTACTTTTGAGCCGGAGCTCATTGCCGATTTCCGGGAACGCCGCGCCGCCTATGTTAAAGCCGTGGGCATGCACCCTGACATCTTCATCGACAACCCGCTCGATATTCTCGAACGCGCGGCCTTTGAAACCATTCTGCCGGTCCAGAAAAACGTGGCGGTTCAGATGAGTTATATCCGCACCGCCAAACGCGACTATCTCATCACGCCCGAGATCCTGGCCGCGCATCAGCCCGCGCTGGAGCCCGGCGATATCCTGATTCAGCGCCGCAACTGGCACATGACGAATATCGGCATTCCCGGTTTCTGGCCCCACGTCGCGCTCTATGTCGGAACGCCGGAGGAGATCGATGCCTGTTTCAGCGAGCTGGGTTTCCAACCCCTGGAAACCATCAAAGCCCTCTATCCCGACGCTTACCGGGCCCTGGAAGAAGCCGATGAAAACGGATGCCCCATGCGCGTCATCGAAGCCATCCGTCCCGGCGTTGTTTTCCAGTCATTGGAAACCAGCGCGCGCTGCGACTACCTCGGCGTCGTCCGCCCGACGCTGGGAAAGGCGGAAAAGTTTAAAGCGCTGCTCGGCGCGTTGGCGAATTTCGGCAAGCCCTATGACCTCAACTTTGATTTCACCACCGACAATGCGCTGGTCTGTTCCGAGCTGGTGTATAAAGCGTACCGCGCCGGCGGCGAACTTCCGCTGGAACCGGAAGTGATCAACGGCCGCCGCCTGCTGCCGCCGAACCGGCTGGCCGAGCAGGCCGTCAGCGAAATGGGCGACGGCGGCGCCTTTGAATTTGTCCTCTTTCTCGATGCGGTGGAAAAGACCGATGAGATTGTGCTCGGCGATGCGGCTTCCTTTAAAGCCAGCTGGCAGCGCCCGAAATGGGATGTGCTGCAGGACTAGGGTTCTTCGGTGGTAATGACGGCGAGCACTTCGCGGTCGGCTTTGTTGAGCATGCCGCTCGAGAGATAGCCTTTGACCACTTCGAAGGCCGATCGGGATTCTTCCAGGCGTTGGAAAATCCGGTCAAAATTCAGTTTCTGCAGGTCATCGGGATCCATGACTTCAACCAGGTGCCAGCCGCCGAGGGCTTTCTGCCCGATATGGTGCAGCAGCTTGCCGAGCACCTGGGCGGAAAAGCGGAGTTCGTCATCCGGCAGGCGGGCGAGGAGCTCGTCGCAGTAAAACGAATAGCAGACCGGCGGGCGGCCGAACTGCAGGGAGCAGCCGTGCAGGTCGAGCCAGCCGTAGCGCTCATCCATATCAGATGCCCCGAGGTCCTGCTTTTTGAGCAGGAGGGATAAAAAGGCGCTTTCCGTTGCTTCCTCGCAGATATCGGCGCGGCAGCAGCATGCCGTGCACATGCCGCACGTGCCGCTGAACAGGTGGGTCATCACATCGCGGATTTCGCTTTCCAGCGCCGCATACTCGTCGATCAGGTTTTTCAATGGTTCCATCGACGGGAAACTAGCAGATCGGCGCCCGGAAAAAAGGAAAGTCGCTTTGTTTATACCCCGTATTGATATTCCGATGTGCGAGTTCGCCCTTGCGGAGCGGCGGTATTTGAATAGGGTGCCATTTACCTGAGCGGTCGGCTGCGGCGGACGGTGAGGGTTCTTTAACAACCATCTGACGGTTTCGAATGAACGGAACGGAGGAGATCATGGATAAGCGTCTGGGCTTTGTGGGCCTGATTATTGAAAACCGCGAAAAAAACGCGGCGGCGGTAAATACCCTTTTATCGGACTACGGGGAAATGATCCTCGCACGAACCGGTGTGCCGTGCCCGGACCGCAACTGCTCCGCCATCACTCTGGTGATCGACGCCGATACCGACCAGCTCGGCTCGCTTACGGGCAAGCTCGGCCGCCTCTCCGGCGTCTCCGTTAAATCGATGCTCAGTAAAGCACCGCAGGCTTGATTTTCGTCAAGGAAACGCAAGCGCAAAGCAGATAGGCTTCGGTCAACGATGAGCACAAGAACAGAACACGATTTATTAGGGAAGAGAGAGATCCCGGCGGATGCGCCGTGGGGCATCCATACCGCGCGCGCACTGGAAAACTTTCCGGTGTCCGGCGGCGGCGTTCCGGCTTCACTGATTGCCGCGCTGGCGCTGGTGAAAAAGGCCTGCGCCCTGGCGAACAAAGAACTGGGCTATCTCGACCGCGCCAAAGCCGAAGCCATTATTTATGCCTGTGAACAGGTCTCGGACGATCCCGGATGTCCGCTTGCGGCCCTGCAGGGCGGGGCGGGCACTTCGACCAACATGTTTGTGAACGAAGTCGTTGCCCGAAAAGCCGGTCATGACGTTCATCCGATCGAAGACGTCAACCTGCATCAGTCGACGAACGATGTGTATCCGACCGCGGTGAAAGTCGCCGCCATTTTCGGCCTGCGGGAACTGGCGGAAAAGGTTGAAACGCTGCAGGGCGTTTTCCAGCGATTGGAAAACAGGTTCGCGCATATTCCAACCATTGGAAAAACGGAGCTGGTGGATGCCGTGCCGCTGACGCTCGGGGCCGAGTTCGGCGCCTTTGCCGAAGCGTTTGCGCGCGACCGCTGGCGCACGTTTAAATGCGAGGAGCGGCTGCGGGTGGTCAACCTCGGCGGAACCGCCGTGGGCACCGGACTGACCGCGCCGAGACCCTATATTTTCCTGGCCGCCGACAAGCTGCGCGAAATCAGCGGCCTGGGCATCAGCCGCGGCGAAAACCTGGTCGACCAGACCGCCAATGCCGATGCCTTTGTTGAAGTCAGCGGCATCCTGAAAGCGTGCGCGGCCAACCTGCTGAAAATCTGCGGCGATCTGCGGCTGCTGCACATGACCGGTAAAATCAGGCTGCCGGCGGTGCAGGCGGGTTCGTCGATCATGCCGGGCAAAGTGAATCCGGTGATCCTCGAAAGCGTGATGCAGATCGGGATCCGGGTTCAGGCAAACGATTTTATCATCACCGAATGCGCGTCCCGCGGGTCGCTGCAGATCAACGAATTTATGCCGCTGCTCGCCGCCGCGCTGCTGGAATCGATGGAGCTGCTGGGCGACGCCTGTGCGATGCTCGCCGGCCACGCGGAACAGATCGAGGCCGACGAGGCCAAATGCGCAGCCCTCTTTTTCCAATCATTGGAAATCGTCACGGCCTTTCTTCCAAGCATTGGATACGAGCGCGCGACGGAACTGGTGGAAGCCTTCAAATCGACCGGCCGCACCGACTTTAAACATTACCTGACCGAAGAACTGGGAGAAGAGCTCGTCGAAAAAACGCTCTCCCCGCAGAATTTAATGGCCCTGGGGCATCGGGATTGAGACCACAAAATACACGAAAAACACGAAAGGGAACGGATGAGCATTATCTATGATAAAGAAGGTTATCTGATTAATGGTGCGTGTTTTGAAGTATACAATGATAAGGGATGCGGATTTCTCGAAGATGTTTATCAGGAATGTTTAGAGATCGAGTTTGAGCTGCAGGAAATTCCTTTTGAAGCGCAGTACCCACTGAAGCTTAAGTATAAAGGGCGGGCGCTCAGGAAAAAATATGTGCCCGATTTCATTTGTTTTGAAAAAATCATCGTCGAGATAAAGGCTGTTCAGGAGATTGCAAACGAACACCGCGCCCAGGTTCAGAATTATCTGAAAGCTGCCGGCTATAAACTTGGGATCATTGCCAATTTTGGGCACTACCCCAAAATTCAACTTGAGCGGATCGCCAACTGATTCGTGTATTTAGTGTATTTCGTGGTTTGATATGAAAACAGCACCGAAAAGTTTAAGACTGCACATTGCGTTGTTCGGACGGACGAACGTGGGTAAGTCCTCGTTCCTCAACCTGGTTGCGGGGCAGGATGTTTCGATTGTGTCGGAACAGGCGGGGACGACGACCGATGTGGTGGAGAAGCCGATGGAACTGCTGCCGATTGGACCGGTGGTTTTCCTGGATACGGCGGGCATTGACGACACTACGGCGCTGGGCGAAAAACGGGTGGGCCGGACCGAGCGGGTGTTTGATCGCGCGGATGTGATCCTGCTGCTGCACGAGGGGGGCGCGGTTACTGAATTTGAAGAACGGGTGGCGGCCAAGGCGGAAGCGAAAAAGATTCCGGTTATCCGGATTGCAAACAAGGTGGATTTGACGGGGCCGATTGACCTGACTGATTTGGCCGTGAACAGCACGGACCCGGCTTCAAGGGACCGGGTGCTGGCGGCGCTGAAGGCCGAACTCATTCGCGTTTGCCCGGATGAATTCCTGACCCCGCCGCCGTTGATCGGCGACCTGGTGAAACCGGGGGGGCTGGCGATGCTGATTGTGCCCATCGACCTGCAGGCCCCGAAGGGCCGGCTGATCCTGCCGCAGGTTTCGACGATCCGCGATGCGCTGGATAACGATGCGGCGACGCTGGTCTGCAAAGAACGCGAATATGCGCACATGCTGTCGATGCTGAAGCAGCCGCCGGATGTGGCGATCTGCGATTCGCAGATGGTGCTGAAGATGGTAGCCGATACGCCGGCCGATATTCCGTGCACGACCTTTTCGATTCTGTTTGCGCGGCTGAAGGGCGACCTGCGTAAGTTTGCCATGGGCGCGGCGGCGATTGACCGGCTGGAACCGGGCGACAAGGTGCTTATTGCGGAGTCGTGTTCGCACCATGCGCTGGAGGACGATATCGGCCGGGTGAAGATTCCGCGGTGGCTGCGGCAGTATGTCGGGGTTGATCTGGATATTGATGTGTATGCCGGCCGCGATTTTCCGGAGAACCTGTCCGAGTACAAGCTGGCGGTGCAGTGCGGCGGATGCATGCAGAACCGCCGCGAGGTTTTGAGTCGCATTGAAAAGTGCGAAGCGGCCGGCGTGCCGATCACCAACTACGGGCTGTGCATATCGCAGACGCAGGGTGTGCTGAAGCGGGTGTTATCTCCGTTTCCCGCCGCGCTGGATGCTTATGAGAATACGTGAAAAGTGAACCGTGAGTCGTGACGGGGCTGCAACACAGCTCACGTTTCAATCATCACGTTTGGAGGATGAAATGAGTGGATTACCGAAAATTGATACCGAGGGACTGAAGAGCTTTATTCCCGATGACGAGATTTTCCAATGGCTGGAAAAAACGAAGAATCCGGATGCGGAGCGGGTGCGGTTTATCATCGGAAAATCGCTGGATAAAAACCGGCTGGATCCGGAGGAGATGGCGACGCTGATTAATGCGGACTCGCCGGAGCTGGTGGAGGAAATCTTTGAAGGTGCGCGTGAGCTGAAGCGGCGCATTTATGGAAACCGCATTGTGCTTTTTGCGCCGCTGTATGTCGGCAATGAATGTGTGAACCGCTGCGAATACTGCGGGTTTCGGGCCGACAACACGGAAGTGCACCGCAAGACGCTGCTGAGCGAGGAGCTGGTGGCCGAGGTTGAGGCGCTGGAGGATCTGGGGCACAAGCGCCTGATCATGGTGTACGGCGAGCACCCGAAATATGACGCGCAGTATATTCACGATACGGTGAAGGAAGTCTATGCCGTGAAAAAAGGGCCCGGCGAAATCCGGCGGGTTAACATTAATGCGGCGCCGCTGGATGTGGACGGGTTTAAAACCGTGAAGTCCGCCGGTATCGGCACCTATCAGATTTTCCAGGAAACCTATCATCAGGAAACGTACGAACGGGTGCACTCCGGCGGACCGAAATCTAATTTTCTCTGGCGCCTGCACGGCCTGGACCGGGCCATGGAAGCGGGGATCGATGACTTGGGCATCGGGGCGCTGCTGGGGCTGTACGACTGGCGTTTCGAGACGATGGCGCTGCTGTATCACACGATCCATCTGGAAGAGCGTTTTAACGTGGGGCCGCATACGATTTCGTTCCCGCGGCTGGAGCCAGCGGT
>JBFJYX010000082.1:0-10012 GCA_041622415.1 Pontiella sp. | reverse complement strand
ATAATGCTCAGCGGCAGACCCTTGGCCATATAATCGATCAACTTGTACATCGTGCCGATACTGAATGCGAACGTAATCAGCAGCAGCGCCACCCCGAAAATCGTCAGGAAATCAGCAACCAGATATTTTGTCAGTTTCCGCACGCCGCCTATTCTCCTGAAAACTGGCGGTTATACAGTTTGGTGTACAAGCCGTCGTGGTTGTAGAGCTCGTCATGGCTGCCGACGCCGCGCACGAGCCCGTCCTCCATCACCACAATCGTGTCCGCCATACGGATGGTGGCAAAGCGGTGGGCAATCATGAAGACGGTTTTTTCGCGCACCAGTTCCTCGAGCGCCACCTGAATCTTTTTCTCGCTCTCCGAGTCGAGGGCCGAGGTGGCTTCGTCGAGAATCAGGATCGGGGCCTGTTTCAGGAAGGCGCGCGCAATGGCGATGCGCTGTTTCTGCCCGCCGGAAAGCCGGGTGCCGCGTTCGCCCACCACGGTGGCATAGCCCTCCTCCAGCTCCAGGATAAAATCGTGGGCGAAGGCATGGCGCGCGGCCTCGAAAATCTGTTCATCGGTGGCCTCCGGCCGGCCGATCCGTATATTTTCCAGAATGGTGTCGTTAAACAGGAAGGTGTCCTGGGAGACGACCGAAATCACACTGCGCAGCGCCTCTTTCGACACGCTCTTCACGTCGATGCCGTCGATTTTCACCACGCCCTTCTGCACATCGTAAAAACGGGGAATAAGATCGGCGATCGTGGTTTTACCCGCGCCGCTGGGCCCGACCAACGCCACCACCGATCCCGGCTTGAAGCTGAGCGTCACATCTTTGAGCACCCATTCGTCGAGATAGCGGAAATGGACGTTTTCAAAATCCACCTGCCCGCGGACGTTTTCCAGCGCGACCGGATGTTCCGGCTCCGGCACATGGTTTTCGGCATGCAGCACATATTCAATACGCTCCAGCGCCGCTTCGCCTTTTTTCATGGCCACATGAATCTCGCCGAACTTTTTAACCGGATCATACGCCATGTAGAGCGCCGCCAGCATGGAGGCCGCGGCGGCGATGATATTTTTTTCCAGCATGTAGACCACGGCCCCGGACACACAGAACACGCCGACCACCTCCACGGTGGGGCGCACAATATTGCTGTATTTGACCACTTTCATCGAGAGGTGGCAGAAATTATCCAGCGCCCGGTCAAAACGACTGATTTCATTTTCCTGCAGGTTGAAGGCGCGCACCTCGCGCACGGCACTCAGGTTTTCGGATACATATTTGGAAATATCCCCGCTCTGCGCCTGCACCTGTTTGGCCCGCTTCAGGATCCGTTTGCCGAAAATCCGCAACGGCAGAATGATCAGCGGCATGGTGGCGAGAAACAGCATCAGAAACCAGACATCCTGCTCCTGCACCGCCAGATAGATCAGCGCGGAAATGGCGCCGATCATCGTCACCGGCTGTTTCACCAGATCATTGGCCACCTTGGTCAGCACCTGCTGCAGCGCCAGCGTATCGCCGGTCACCCGCGCCATGAGATCGCCCACGGTATTTTCATGGAAGAACCCCAGCGGCAGCGCCTGCAGTTTTCTCAGCACGCGGGACTGCAGCTGGATCAGCACCCGCATGCCGCAGAATGAAATCAAATAGGTGTTGATGAATCCGCTAGCGGACCGGACCAGCATCGCCACCGGAAAGACGGCAATGTAAGCCGCCATCATCCAGATATCCGGACGCGGATCGGCCGAGACCAGCGGAATAATTTTATACAGCAGAAACGGCAGGCCGAAACCGCTCGCCGCGCCGTAGAGGATGCCCATGGCCAGGCCGCCGGCAAACTGGGTTTTGACCGGTTTGAGCAGTCCGAAATACGGCCTGAATTTAGCGATGCCCGTCTTATTGCTTTGTTCCGTTGTTTCCATAAACACCTATATTCCGGCAGCACGCGCAACCTGTCATCACCCGCCCGCCTGGGTTTGATTGATCAGGCCGGCCCCGCCCCGAAATCCCGGCGGGAACCCCGCGCACTGAAAAATCATGGTGCAGGTTCTAACATTCCGAAAACAACGACTCCACCCTAAATCTCCGCAGCCTGTTCCGGCACCCGCTCCGGCAAAACGGAACTTGCGCAGGCCGGCATTGCTCTATAGGTTATTTTTTCAGCCGGATACCGATAACGCTGCAGCCTGATATGAAACCGATAATTGCTTTTGCCCATATTCCTAAAACAGCCGGAACCACCCTCATTTCCATTCTCCGGCGCAGCTACGGCTGGCGGCATTTCGACCGCCCCGGCTTTTACCGCCCGCTGACGGCCGACGACCTGAAGCAGATCCGCAAGGTCTACCGCGGCCTCGCCAGCATTGCCGGGCACACCATCCAGCCGCACACCGACCTGCATGAACAGCACCCCATCCGCTACTACACATTTTTAAGGGATCCCGCCAAACGCCTCGTCTCCGAATTTAAATTTTACCTGCGCCGCAGTGCCTACGACGGAAACGTGCACGAAAACCTTGAAGCCTCCTGGAACACCTGGCTGCCCACCCGCAGCAATTATCAGTGCCGCTACCTTTCCAACGAAGAATCCGCGGAAAAGGCCGTGGAGATTATTCAGGACCGCATCCCGTTCATCGGCCTGCTCGAACGCTTCGATGAATCCCTGCTGCTGTTCAGAAAATGGGCCGACGACCCGCGGCTCGACATTCACTACACCACCCTCAACAAGGGCGACGGCGGAAGCGAGCACGGGCGCGTCACCGACGAGCACATCCGCGACATTGACCGCTTCTGCAAAGAGCTGTCCAGCGAGGCGGCACTCAGCAGCCGGCTCGCCGAGGCGACGGCGGAAGACCGGAGGCTCTACGACCATGTCCGCGACGTCATCTACCCGGCGCAATGCGAGGCCTATGGAGATACGCTGGCGCAGGACCTGGAGAACTTCCTGAAAGAGAATGCGCAAACCGCCGTCAAGGGCACCGAGACGCGCGGCAGCAAAGCCTTCCGCAACCTGGTTTGGAAAACGGCACGGCCGTTCCTGCTTTCGGAATAACAAATCCGCTCACCGGCGGCCGGCGCGGCCGCAAAAGCCCCGCCCTACTTGATGTATTTCCAGAAGGTATACTGACTGTATAACCGGGCAATCAGGTAGCCCGCTTTTCCGTCGCGGAATCCCTGCTTAAGAAAATAGATACGGACAAACGTCCATCCCGGGCGCGTGAGCGCCTTGATAAAACTGCTTTTCGGATTCAACGATGAATACCGGTTCTGCTTGTCCACAAACTGCTCAATGGAATCATAGGCCAGGTGTTCCATGTGATTTTTCAGCGTTCCCGGCTCTCCATCAAGCACCACTTTTTCGTGAACCGCATCTTCCGTAAAACGCCCCTTCGTTCGATTGAAGAGCCGCACGGTATGATCGGGATAGAGCCCGCAGTGGCGGATCGGCTTTCCGAAAAACCAGTTCAACCGCGCGACGTTATATCCCGCCCGGTCCGGCGCACCCTTGAGCAGGGCGCGGATTTCATCCGCCAGCTCCGGCGTAATCCGCTCATCGGAATCGAGCACAAAAATCCAGTCATTGGAACACAGCTCCACCGCCCGCTGCTTCTGCCGGCCGAACCCCAGCCACTCCTGGCTGAACACCTTTGCGCCCAGCTCCTGCGCCAGTGCACAGGTGCGGTCCGTCGACCCGCTGTCCAGCACCACCACCTCGTCGGCGAAGGCGGCGGACTTCACCGCATCGGCAATAACCGCCTCCTCGTTGCATGTAATGATCGCCACAGAAAGTTTATTCATTATTCACCCCGCGGTGCCTGACCGCTCAGTTCCAGATATTGCTTCACCACCATCAGGGCAATCAGCTCATCCGCCGCGTGATCGGTGAACGGCCGGTAATACGCCTGGAAGTTGCGGATGATCCCGCGGGCCTCATCCGGATGCGCGATGTAATGCTCCACTTTTTCCGGCAGGTCCGCGTAGTCGTCCCGCAATTCCACATAGTGTTCACCACCGACCAGCCGCCCCTCCATCATCCAGGTTTCAAACTTCGGCCGCGTCATGAAACAGAGCGAATTGGACTGGGCGATCCACTTCAGGTTGGTGGCCACATCATTTCCTTCGATCGACAGGATAAATTTATACTGCAGCTGTTCGGCCACCGTCATCTTCGGCTTCACCCACTCCTGGCGGTGATCCGGATCCCGCGGCGCATTCACCATCCCCACATCGCAGAGCGGATGGTTCCAGAACGCCTTAAGAAAATCTTTGCGCTGCTGCTGCCAGCCCGCCCCGCGCCAGACCAGCAGGTCCTGCTTGTCGGCATAATCAACCGAATCCTGAATCGGAATAAAATGCCGCACGCGGTTCAGCTTCAGCAGCACATTGTTTTCATTTCCTTCGCCGATCGGCCGGCTCTTCACCAGCGTCGGGTGCGGCAGGTTGACCGACACATCCCCAAACTCCACATCCGCCCGGACCTCGACCGGAAAATAGCGCATCAACCCGCGGTAATCGTAGAAATAGGCCGAGGCGACATCGCCCCCCAGATCCTTGAGCGCCACGGCGGAATCGGTGAGGGAAAAAGAGTGCTCCAGCCGGTTATAATAGCGGACCCGGTCCTGAATGTATTCCGCATCATAAGCGGAAATCCGCGCCAGCCTCCGGGCCAGCCGCGACCGGTAAAAGGCATCGGGAACCAGGGCCCGTTCCAGCGCCGCTCTCGCATAAAATCGCAACTTGTTTGCTCGTTGAACGGTCAGTAATCCCACGTTTCCCAAACCTGTTTAGTCTCGCTCTGCACCGGCAGAATGCATACCCTTGAATTCGAAGTCCGGATAGTACCCGGACCGGGGCAAAACAACAGCAAAAACAGACAGGGCCAGGTAAGAAAGCATCATGCGCGGAATTAAAAACTACACCCCCAAAGAGTGGCTCCGGCTGGATCCGCCCATCTGGTATCTCAAGGAAATCCGCAACAAAGCCATCAGCCGCCGGTTTGTCGACACCCGCCCCGAAACCCTCGATCCGTTCCTGCAGCGCCTCCGTCACCTGCGCGGAAAAAACATCATTGCCGTAGTGGCCTTCAACTCGCCCTGGGTCATTGAAAACCTGCTGCGCCACATGAAGCTGCGCGTAAAGGATGCCGAAATCATCGTCTGCGACAACTCAAACAAACCCGAGCTGCGGCCCGAAATTGAAGCGGCCTGCCGGGGGGAGGATATCCCCTATTTTCCCCTCCCGCCCAATCCCGAAAAACATCCCTGCCGCTCACACGGTATTTCCCTGAACTGGATCTATTACAATATGCTCCAACCCCTGGAACCCCGGATGTTTGCCTGCATCGACCACGACCTCATTCCATACCGGGACGTGAAAATGGCCGACCTGCTCAACCGGCAGCCGATCTATGGATGGAAAAAGGACGCCCCCTGGGGCTGGTTCCTGTGGGCCGGCTACTGCATGTTTGATTTCAGCCGCACCCGGGATAAAGCCATCGATTTCAACAACGACCGCCCCGCCCTGCTCGATACCGGCGGGCAGAATTGGAAACCGCTTTACAGCCGGCTCGATGTCCGGAACATGCGCTTTGCATCGCATGTCATTCGAAATGTGGCCCACCCGGCGTCCGATGAACGCATGCCGCTCGAAGTGCTCGACGACACCTGGCTCCATCTGGGCAAAGTCGGCCAGACCAAGGGACGCAAAGACTATTTTTCCGATCGCGCCCAATTCCTCTCCGACCTGTTTGATGAAGTCCGGAACGGAAAACAACTTGCCGACTTTATCGGCGAACCGGTAGAAATCTAACAATGAACCGTCGATTTTTTGCATATACATTATCCGCCGCATGTCTTTCCAGCGCCCAGGCACGGGTACCCCGTCCCAAGGGGCTCATGCTGAACCTGGATTTTGAAGGGGCGCGCGACGGCCTGGTGCCGAACAAAGCCCTCTATCCGCTCTTTGTTCCCCACAGCCCCCTGCACATCGAACGGATCAAGCACCGCAACCTGCTGATGGTCGACCCGCAAACCGGACTCAATATTCCGCACAGCTCGCTGCTCGACCCCGACGGCGACGACTGGGTCATCACCATCCGCCTGTTCCTGCTCACCGACGGCCTCATTCTGTCGCAGGGCAACGACGAACACGGCGTTGCCGTCTATGCCAAAGACGGCCAGATTTTCGCCCGCGTCCGTACCGGCCTCGTGGCCTTCACCCTCGAGGAAAATCCCCGCTACGGCATCAGCAAGTTCAGAAAAAAATGGATCACCATCGAACTGCGCGTCGAAAAGGGCCGGGCCCTGCTGATCCTCAACCGCAAACGCGCCGCCATGGTCCGCGACCAGCCGCCGCTCAACGGCGACGGCATGCGCATCCGCCTGGGCACCCACCGCGAAATCCCCGGCGTCTTCCAGCAGTTCCACGGCATGCAGACCGCCGGATTCACCGGCGCCGTCAGCTCATTCAAAATCCACCGGCAGTGAGCCGTGAGCCGTGAGCCGTGAGCCGTGATTGTGTTTCGCAGGCCATCACGACTCAATCGTCACTCATCATTTTAAAACGGCACAAAATCCGTTTTCGGTGTAATTTTTTCGACCGTTTTAGCAATCAGCTTGGCGCACAGTTCCAGGTCCTTCAGATGAATCAGCTCGCAGGGGCTGTGCATGTAGCGCAGCGGAATGCTCACCAGCGCGGTGGTCACGCCGGCGCGGTTCAGCTGCAGCGCATTGGCATCGGTCCCGGTGCCGCGCGGCTCGGCATTGATCTGAACCGGAATCTTTTCCGCCTTGGCGGTTTTCACCAGCAGGTCAAACAGCTTGGCATTGATATTCGGCCCGCGGGTCAGCACCGGCCCTTCGCCCAGCTTAATCAGGTTTTCGCGCTTAACCGCATCGCCCATATTGGGATGATCGGTCGCAAAGGTGACGTCCACGGCAATGCCGATGTCCGGGTTAATGCCGTACGCCGCCGTCTGGGCTCCGCGCAGGCCGATCTCCTCCTGCACCGTGGCCACACAGTGAATCTCCGCATCGGGACTCATCTCAGACAGCTGGCGCGCCGCCTGCAGAACCACAAATGCCCCGGCCCGGTCATCAAAGGCGCGGCCGACCGCCAGCCCGTTCGCCATTTCATCAAATCCATACGCCACCACCAGCGGATCACCGATCTCCACCATGTTTTCAGCGTCTTTTTTATCCTTCGCCCCGATATCCACCCACAGGTCTTTCACCTCGGAAACCTTTTTACGGTCGTCCGGGGACTGCAGATGAATGGCCACCTTGCCGATCACGCCCTTGACGATGCCCTTCTTCGTGCTGACCTGCACACGCTGCCCCTGGGCAATCTGCGGGTCCCAGCCGCCCAGCGCCTGAATCCAGCAGAACCCCTGATCATCAATATGCGAAATCTGGAAACCGATTTCATCATAGTGCCCCGCAAACATCACCACCGGCGAACCGCCCGGGTTCACGATAGCGTGCGAGTTGCCGTGTGTATCCGTCCAGACCCTGGACGCAAAACCTTCCGCCTCCTTCTTCCAGACTTTGGCCACGGGGCCTTCGTAGCCGGACGGGCTGATGCTGTTAATGAGGTCGGCGAGAAACTGTTTGGATTTGCTGTTCATGAAAGCTCCTTTGCGTGTTGCGTATTGGGAGTGAAAAGCTACCCTAGTGCAAATTCTGGTCAAGCAATACGCAATACGAAATACGCAACGGCATCCCATGGAAAATCTTCACATCATCATAACGTTCGCGGCCTACCTGCTCTTCATGCTGCTGGTCGGCACCCACTTTTATAAAAAAAACGAGTCGCTTTCCGACTACCTCATCGGCGACCGGCAGCTCAATAAATGGGTCACTTCCATGAGCGCCCAGGCCTCCGACATGAGCGGCTGGCTGCTGCTCGGCCTCCCGGGCTATGCCTATCTCCAGGGATTGGAAGCCGTCTGGATTGCCCTCGGCCTGGGCATCGGCACCTACCTGAACTGGAAATTCGTGGCGCAGAAACTCCGCCGCTATACCGAGCTCGCCGGCGATGCCATCACCCTGCCCGACTACTTTGCCAACCGCTTCAATGACCACAACAAATCCCTGCGCGTGCTCTCCGCCGTGTTCATTCTGATCTTTTTCCTGATCTATACCGCCTCCGGCTTTGTCGCCGGGGCCAAGCTCTTCGAAGCGGTCTTCGGCCTGCCCTACCGCACCGCCCTGCTCATCGGCGTCGCCGTGATTATCTCCTACACCGCGCTCGGCGGATTCATGGCCGTCAGCTGGACCGACTTTTTCCAGGGCATCATCATGTTTTTCGCCATCCTGATTGTTCCCCTGCTTGGAATCGGCGCGGCGGGCGGCTTTGCCGAAACGTCCAATGCCTGGAAATCCACCGCCGGCACCGGCTATCTCGATATGTTCTCCCATGCCGACGGCGAAGCACTGACCGCCGTGACCGTCTGCTCGCTGATGGCGTGGGGCATCGGCTATTTCGGGCAGCCCCACATCCTGACCCGCTTTATGGCGATTCGCTCACACCTCGAAATCAGGCCGGCGCGGCGGATTGCCATGACCTGGGTCATCATCAGCCTCAGCTGCGCTGTAATCGTCGGGATGGTCGGCCGGGTTCTGCTGCCCGAACTGCTGTCCGATTCCGACGCCGAAAAGGTGTTCATGATCCTGGTCGATCAGCTGACCCATCCGGTCGTTGGCGGCATCCTGCTCGCCGCCGTGCTGGCCGCCATCATGAGTACCGCCGATTCCCAGCTGCTGGTCACCTCGTCGGCCCTGACCGAAGACCTCTACCGCGTCATCATCCGCCCGAACGCCCCGGACCGGGAACTGGTGTGGGTCAGCCGCGGCACCGTGATCGGCGTAGCCACCGTCGCCTGCATCATGACCCTCAAGCCGGACAGCAGTGTCCTCGGCCTGGTGGCCTATGCCTGGGCCGGATTCGGGGCCACCTTCGGCCCGCTCGTGCTGCTCTCGCTCTATTGGGGACGGATGACCAAACGCGGCGCCATCGCCGGCATCATCAGCGGCGGCATCACCGTGCTGGTCTGGAAACAGCTGACCGGCGGCCTGTTCGACCTCTATGAAATTATTCCGGGCTTCGCCGTCTCCACCCTGCTGATCGTGTGGGTCAGCCTCATGGATAAACGGCCCGACGCCTCCGTCAGCCAAACGTTTGATCAGATGAAACGCTAGATCATCGCGGCGCGCGATCCGCCGGAATGGCGGGAGTGGTGCTTATGTTTTTCGGCCGAGGCCGCAACAAAGGTCTGGGCGGCGCCCGCCAGCCCCAGAATCAGAAACATCCCGGTGGCAGTGCCGTACGGAAAAATCACCAGGTTGCAGACCGACAGCACATAGCCCACCGTAATGCCCCAGGTCTTTTTCCGGAAAACCCCCAGCGCGGTAATCAGCGCAAGCAGAAGCAGTACGCCGAAAACCGACGGCATCAGCACCGCCAGCAGCGGATCGTCCTGCGGCGCCCGCAGATTCAAAACCAGCAGCACCGTATAAAGACAGGGCAGCACCAGGCTGATAATCCGCAGATACACCACCCAGAATCCTGCCCCCGTTTTGGGCGGCGCGTGCCGGAAGGAATTCGACGTGCGGATTTTCAGCCCGCGCCAATCATCCACCGGCGCCGAGCTCGAATAAATATCAGAGGATTCAACGTTTTCGGCCGTTTCCCGGTGCCTGTGCCGACGATATTCCCCATAGCGCCGCCGACTGCTCAGTCGGCGTATATGCGCCAATTCAAAATAACCGAGTGCCAGTACCGCCACACTCGAAAACCCGATCAGGGCAATATCCGCACGCCGCCGGCTGTTGTATCGATCAAACAGCTCACCCGACTCGTGCATGCTCCTCAGGGAATGCGCGGTAAGTCCGATCAGTAATCCGAACACCACCACTCCCGCAATGCGTAAAACTCTTAGCATGGTCTCTCTCCAGTTAACCCAGGCTATCGTTTACACATTAAGCGGTCATGAAATGATGTCAATATCGGACATAGTAATTTTT
>JBFJYX010000081.1:0-10014 GCA_041622415.1 Pontiella sp. | reverse complement strand
TTGCGGTGGCCGCATTCAGCGGCTCGCCTGCCTTGGTGCAAGGCCCGCAGGATGCGGGCGGTACGGCGCTGCGTACCGCAGGCATCCTGCCTGCCCGTCGATCGGGGGTATTTTTCCCCTTCGATCTTTCAGCCATCTAAGCTCTTCATGATTTTACTGGAGGGTCGGCGGCCCGACGACCGAGGCACACACGGCTTTTTTTCCGGTCTGTTCACCGGTTCAGGCACGGGGACCGTGCCCCTCCACTCATCAACCCACACTTTATCAACTTGTTTTCCCCGGTCTGTTCACCGGTTTGGGCACGGGGACCGTGCCCCTCCACTCATCAACCCGCACGTGATCCACGGCCGGGGGTCGGCTGGCAGCCCGTCGCCGGAAGAACCCCGGTTGCGCGCGCGCCTGCGGGGAGGCCCGCGCCACACCGGCGGGTCTAGTGCGGCTTGTCGTTTTCCAATGATTGGAAAAAGGCGGAGGCTTTCTGGTAGGCGAAGGCGAGGATGAGCAGCAGCAGGCCGGTGCCGATGAAGGCGCCGATGCGCTGGAGTCCGTCGAGTTCGGAGGAGTCGACGACAAGGACTTTGAGGGTGGCCAAACCGAAGAGGATGAGGCCGAAATAGCGGTGCGGCGCCGTGCGGCGTTTCATGCCGTAGAGAATCAGGGCCAGCGCGCTGAGGGCCCACAGGATGGTGATGCCCATGGCGGCCCAGTCGGTATCGAGCCGGCTGATTTCCAGGCTGAGCAGTCCGAGCAGGGCAACCAGTGCGGCCACATTCATGATCCATGGAAATTCCCCGGGCAGGCGGGTGGACATTTTTTTTGCGGCGGGCTGCACCAGCAGCAGGTGCACCGAAAGCATGACCAGCTGGAACCAGATATAGCGGTTGGCAAACGGGTCGGGCTGCAGGCGATAATTTTCCATGGCGAGTAAGCCGTCGACGAGCAGCAGCTTGAGCGGCATGACGGCGAGGAAAAAGGCGCCGAGGATGAGCAGCGATTTTCGTTTGGGCGCAAAGAGCAGCAGGCAGGCGCCGGCGGCCAGCAGTACGGCGGAGGTCAGCAGCCAGCTGCCCGGATCGTCGGGCCCGATGATCCAGAAGGCGTCGCTGAAGAAAAAGAGCACGGCGGAGAGGGTCCCGATCAGCCAGGCGAGGTCGATCCAGGCATCGGGTTCCGCGTCGTCGGTCTGCCGCGCCGCCAGTTTACCCTGCACCGCCAGCAGCGCGGCCGAGATCAGCCCCACCGCAAAGCGCGCATTCAGGAAGAGGGCCGGCGGATCGTCGTAGGCCTCGACATCGAAGACGAGCACTTTAAGGATAGCGATGAGGCCGAGGAAAAATGCGCCGGCCTGCAGCGTGCGCGATTTTACGCGCAGGGCAAACCACGCGAGGACGGCGCCCTGAATCCCCCAGCCGAGCGAGACCCATTCGCCGTCGAACTGCACGGGCAGCGCCATGGCGAGCGCAAAGGTTCCGCCGGAGATAAAGGCGGTGGTTTCGCCGGAAAAGCGCGTGAGGATGCGGTGCGAAAGTGCGGCGACGCCGAACTGCAGGAGGCCGAGCAGCGCAAAGGCCAAGCCGCAGCCGTTGCGGCCGGTTTCGGCGAAGAGCCAGTAGACCATGCCGGGCAGGAAGAGGGAGAGCAGCGCGAGGCGGACGAGGTCGGCGGTGCGCCCGTGCACGGCCTGTTCGTTCCGCAGTTTGAGCAGGCCGAGCGCGGCGAACTGGAGATAGAGGAGGATGAAAAAGAGCAGCCCGGGGATAAAATCGCCGGGGCTGAGCCGGTCCATCCAGATCAGCGAGTGGATGACCGTGAAGACGAAGGCGAGGTTATAGAGCCCCTGCCATTGCCGGCGTACGCCGAGCAGGATGACCGGAACGTTGATGAGGGCGATGTAGACCAGCGGAAACAGCCCGGCCTCGAGATCGCCGCCGATCAGCAGCGGCGTAACAAACGCCCCGAGCACCCCGAGAATACCGACCGACTGCGAGGCATAGAACATGGCCAGGCCGAACACCGCGGCGGCACAGATAAAGAGGCCGACACCGGCGAGCACGGCGCCGATGAGGTGATAAAAGGCGAACGCGGCGAATACCGTGAAGTAAAAGAGCGCGCTGCCGCCGCCGGTGAGCACGCGCGCAAAGACCACATATTTTTCGTCCTGCCGGCTGACGAAGTGGCCGAGCCCGACCAGCACGAGGCCGGAAACCAGCCCGAACAGGACCCGCGCGCTTGGTCCGAGCCACGCGTTCTGGATGGCGTAGCCGACGAGCAGCGCAATCCCGATGACCAGAATGGCAATGCCGATGAAGGCGGCGGCGCGCCCGCCCATCAGGAATTCGACGCCCATATTCGGCTTCGGCGGTTGCGGGGCCGGCGGTTTGGCCGCCGGTTGGGGCGCGGGGCGCGGCGGCGCGGCCGGGGCCGGGGCGGGGGCCGGGCGTTCGGGAAGCGGTTTGGGTTGGGCCGGGGTCTGCACCGGGGCCGGAGGCCGGGCGGCGGACCGGGCCGGCGGAGGCGTTTCGGCCTGCAGGTTGCGGAGCCGGCGCTGCAGCTGGCTCAGCTCGCTCCGAAGGTTGGAAACTTTAACGATGGCGACGATGGAAAGAATGATCGGCGCAAATACGATGATGAAGATGGCGAATACGAGTAAAGCTTCCATGACATTCCCCCTGCTGGTGCAAACAGCCTAGCGGGAACGGTCATGATCCGTAAAAGCTATTCCTCTTCTTTAAGCATCTCGAGCGAGATGACAATGGCGGTTTCGTCCACCACGGGTTCGGCCGCTTCGGCTTCGTCGCCGCAGCCGGAACAGGAGGAGCAGGAGCCGGCACATTTCGACAGCGCATAGCGGATACGGCCGCCCGCTTCCAGCTGGTCGAGGCGCGGCTGCAGTTCGCGGGGTTCTATTTCCAAAGAGGACGCAAGGTTGCCGACCGACATCATGCGGCGGGGCGTCAGGACTTCCATAATCTGATCGTGCATTTTATTTCTCCGGTTGATCTCTCCTCCAACCGTTGGCGCTTATGTACCCCCGCCCCGGGCATCGGACGAGCTTTTTCTGCCCCGTCCCCGCCTGTTTGGACAAGATCCCATTATAGATTCGGCGAGTATATATCGGGATTAACCGCGAAAGAACGTAAGGAACACCAATATGCCGATCCCCCTGTTTTTTATGCGCTCTATGCGTTCCTTTGCGGTTAAAAACAAATCCGTTCAGTCACAATCTTTAACGGCCGGAGCAACAGTGCCGGCCGATTCCTCCCCGCGGCGGGCTCCCGGGGTCGCGCGGGCAGATCCGGCGCGGCCGCAATGGGGTATAATACGGGCGGAGCACTAACGATAAAAAAATATCGATTTAGGCTTTCCAAGCTTCGGAACGATCGGTATACCGCAATCCATATTTTTATATCGATTGCGAAGACCTAAATGGTGATTATTTTTACCCGCTATTTATTGAAGGCTCAAAATGGCGGTGGTAGTTTTCGCGGATTGGTAATTTCTAACTGATTAAAAGGAGTAGAGATATGGCTCGAAAGAAAATTGCACTTGTAGGCGCCGGACAGATCGGCGGAACGATGGCCCTGCTGGCCGCACAGAAAGAACTCGGCGACGTGGTCACGATTGATATCGCAGAAGGCGTACCGCAGGGTAAAAGCCTCGACATCACGCACGGCGCACAGGTCATCCCCTCTTCCGTAAGCCTCACCGGCTCCAACGATTATGCCGCCATGAAAGACGCGGACGTGGTCATCGTGACCGCCGGCCTCCCGCGTAAGCCGGGCATGAGCCGCGACGACCTGCTGGAAGTCAACTGCGGCATCATTAAATCCGTAGGTGAAAACATCAAGGAACAGGCGCCGAACGCCTTCGTGATTGTGGTCACCAACCCGCTCGACGCGATGGTGTACACCATGCAGAAAGTCACCGGTTTCCCGGCCAACAAAGTCGTCGGCATGGCCGGTGTACTCGACAGCTCCCGCTTCTCTTCGCTGATCGCCCTCGAACTCGGCGTTGCAGCAGAAGACGTTACCGCCATGGTTATGGGCGGCCACGGCGACACCATGGTTCCGCTGATCCGCTACGCCACCGTCGGCGGCGTTCCGGTGACCCAGATGCTCCCGATGGACACGCTGAATGCCATCGCGGCACGTACAGCCAAATCCGGCGGCGAGATCGTCGGCCTGCTGAAAACCGGTTCTGCATTCTACAGCCCGGGCATCTCCGCCATCAAAATGGCGGAAGCCTACCTGAAGGACAAAAAGTCGGTCCTGACCTGTGCAGCCCTGCTGGACGGTGAATACGGTATCGACGGCCTGTATGCCGGCGTTCCGGTCATCATGGGTGCAGGCGGCGTTGAAAAAGTCATCGAAGTCGAGCTCGACGAAACCGAAAAAGCGGCCTTCGACGTTTCCATCAATGCAGTAAAAGAACTCACCGAGTGGGTTGAAACCAACTTCTCTGCGTAACATCTGCGCAAAGGTTGCTGCCATGCCACTCGATTCGGGCGGCATGGCTTTATTTTTATACATTCACAAACTAACCAGGGGATAGAGGCATGGGCGCCTTTCATCAATTATTAATCGAACAGCCACTGATCACACTCTTCGCGGTCATCGCGTCCGGGCTTTTGCTCGGGAACGTTAAAATCAAAGGACTCAACCTCGGCAGCTCCGGGGTACTGTTCACCGCCCTGCTGGCCGGGCACCTCGGCTACGCCATTCCGGGCGGCGTGGGTAAACTCGGACTCGTACTGTTCGTCTACTGCGTCGGCATCGGTGCCGGCGACCGCTTTTTCGCCTCGCTGGCCCGCGAAGGTGCCAACCTGGCCAAACTGGCGGTGCTGATCGTCGGGCTCGGCGCACTCGTGACCTACGGCGGCGCCACGCTGCTGGGCCTGCCGCCCGGACTGGCCACCGGCATTTTCGCCGGGGCGCTGACGTCCACACCGGCACTGGCTGCCGCAACGGAAGGTCTTACCATGGCAGGCGGCGGAGGTGACGCTGTTTCCATCGGTTACGGTATTGCCTATCCGTTCGGCGTGATCGGCGTTGTACTTTTTGTGCAGGTGCTGCCGCGTATTCTGCGGATCGACCTTGATGCCATTAAAGATGACTCCGCCAGCAACAACGACAACCGCGTGGAAAACGTGCTCGTCGAGGTTACCAACCCGAATCTCTTCGGCATGAAGATTTCCGAATCGGGCGTCACCCAGTTCAACGCCGTGCAGGTCAGCCGTATCCTGAAAGAGGACCGGCTGGTTCCGCTCAGCTATAACGACGAGTTTGAAGAAGGCCAGTATCTCCTGCTGGTCGGCCGCCGCTCCGAAATGAAAATTGCCGTCGACTATGTCGGCCGCAAGAGCGACCGCGAAATCCTGAAAGATGCCGAAAACGAGCGCGAAGATATCGTGGTCACCTCGGCCGCCTTCACCGGGCAGAAGCTCGGCGACATGGCGCCGCTGCGCAACTACGGCGTGGTCATCACACACATCAACCGTCTCGGTCTTCAGTTTGTACCGAACGCGGATACGATTCTGGAACGCCACGACCGCCTTAACTGCGTCGGCCGCGTCGACGACATCAAACGCTTCTCCGTGGCCGTGGGCCACCGCAGCAATGCGATTGATGCCACCGACCTGCTTTCGCTGTCCGTCGGCCTGACGCTCGGCATCATTGCCGGCCTGCTGCCGATCGGCCTGCCGGGTGCCAGCCCGATCACGCTGGGTCTTGCCGGCGGTCCTCTGCTGGTTTCGCTGATTCTCGGCCACTTCGGTAAAGTCGGCCGGATTGTAGGTTTCATTCCGCGCCCCACCCGTATCCTGCTGCAGGAACTCGGTCTCGTCTTCTTCCTGGCCAACGCCGGGGTGAAAGGCGGAGCCATGCTGGTTCCGACGCTGAAAGAGCACGGCCTGATCCTCTTCCTGCTCGGTATCGCCGTTTCCTCGCTGCCGCTGATCGTGGCGTGGCCGATTGCCCGCAAGTTCTTCAAGATGAACGCGCTTCAGTCGCTCGGCGGCATCTGCGGCGGCATGACCTCCACCCCGGCCCTCGGCGCCATCACCGCCAAGACCGATTCCACGATTCCGGTGGTCAGCTATGTTTCGGCCTATCCGGTCGCGCTGATCATCATGATCGTGGCCTCCAAGATCCTCATCAAAGTGATCGGCGGCAGTTAATCCTCCGATTACACAGGTTCTGCAGAACGCGTTTCCCGAATGGGAAGCGCGTTTTTTTTGCAACCGCAGATAGTCCAGGCAGGGCTCGATATATCCGGTAGGGCTCGACCGCCGGGCGAGCCGATGCACCTTCGGAAATTCCAGGTAGGGCTCGACCGCCGGGCGAGCCGATGCACCTTCGGAAAAAACCTGCTCGGCGAACCCAAGCGCGCCCGGCGGTCGCGCCCCATCCGCTCGTCGGCCTGAAAACCCCAGGTAGGGCTCGACCGCCGGGCGAGCCGATGCACCCTCGGGAATTCCAGGTAGGGCTCGACCGCCGGGCGAGCCGATACACCCTCGGGAATTCCAGGTAGGGATCGACCGCCGGGCGAGACGATGCACCCTCGGAAAAAACCTGCTCGGCGAACCTAAGCGCGCCCGGCGGTCGCGCCCTGCCTGCTTTTGGCGGTCGCGCCTAAACCACGGTCTCGGGAATTTCGCGGTAAAACATGACGAGAATAATGGCGGTGCCGATGGCTTCGCCGATGATGGCCTGGACCGCGAGGTAGGGGCCGACTTCCCAGGCATACAGCGCAAAGGTTAAACCGGCGACCAGGATAATCCCGTAGGTAAAGGTGGCGGTGATGCTGAAGGTGTCCATCCAGGTGTCGCGAAGATGTTTCAGCCAGCTGAAATACTGGTAGCCCATCAGCACAAACACGGTATAGGTGAGCCATGAAAAATTCACGAGATCGCCCACCATCAGGAAGGCGTCGTAGAGTCCGTGGATGGCCACGGCCATGACAAAAGTGGTCGCCGCGTGCTGGATCTCCTCGCCCCGGTGGTAGACGGCGCGGGCCAGAGTCAGGCCGCACATGGCCGTCAGCGCAATATGCAGGAAATTGGCGGTGGCAAAACGGGTCACCGCACTCAGGCCCGCGGAGGCATCGAAATAATTCACATTTTCCTCGAGGGCAAACCCGAGGCCCACCAGCCCGGCGACGGTCAGCAGAACCAGGTCATCCTTTCGCCGCAGGAACGGAATCAGCGGCACAAAAAACAGCAGCTTGATCGTTTCCTCCCGCAGGCCGATGGAAAAGCAGTACAACAGCTGCTGATAGAGGGTCTGCCCGAAACGGAAACCGATCTGATAATCCTGCCAGAATACAGCCAGCAGCGTGGCGTGGGCGGAAAACGCCCCCAGCACCAGCGCGGGCAGGACCAGTTTCCAGACATTGGAAAAAGAGCCGTTGAAGCGGATCAGGATCAGGGCCCAGACCAGACCCGACAGAATTGCCAGCACCAGAATGCCGGCCGCCGTATGTTCGTAGGCCGCGGGCAGCAGTGTTTTCAGGATCATCGGCCAGTCCATGCGTGCCAGGGCCAAATCCTGCAGTACGGACGGCGTAAAGAATTCACGGTATTTCCGGTCCCGCGCCAGCGCTTTGAGAATGTCATATTTTTCCAGCTGCAGGTAGGTCTCCACAATCTGCTCGCGGGCGTGGTGGCTGTCGTGCAGATCAATTTCGCGGTGCAGGGCCTCGACGGCGGCGTCCGCGTCGCGTCGGTCCATCAGCACAATGGCCAGCGCAAAGTTGGCATCCGGCGGCGCGTCGCCCTCGGCCAGTTTTTTCAGGGCCTCCGCCCCGGTGTCGCCCTCCGCCCCCGCATAGCAGTCGACCAGCCCCTGCGCAATCGCCTGCTGATCGGCATTGAGGTTTCCAATGGCTGGAAGTTCCGGCGCCGTTTCCGGCTTCAGGAAAAAGAGCATATAGGAGACATCCATCAGCCGGGCATAAAACGGGGTATCGGTTTCCAGGCTCTGGAGCACGGCATCGAGGATCAGCTCCGGCTCGAGGGCCTCGGGCTGCAGTCCGCCGACCTGGATCTCGGGATCCACCGGACTTTGCGGCGCCGCCATGACTTCATGAAAGAGGTTGAGCCGCTGCGTATTCAGAAAACTGACCGCCGTTCCCGCCGCCAGCAGCAGCGCCGCCAGTACGCCTGAACTTTTCCAGAGAAAACCCGACTCGCGGGTTAAGCGAAACAGTGTGCGTTTATCCATCGTCATCCCCCTGCTCCCAGCCGAAACGGTCGGTATTAATCCGGCCGCGGGCATCAAATTCAACCCCTTCCGCCTCGAGCCGGTCGCGCTGCTCTTCGGCGCCGAATCCGGGTTTGAGCGAAATCATGCCCCGGCTGTTGATGACCCGCCACCACGGCAGGTTTTCCTTTTCGCCATAGGTATGCAGCACCCGCACGACCTGCCGCGCCGCGCGCGGATTACCCGCCAGCGCCGCGATTCCGCCATAGGAACAGACCCTGCCGCGCGGAATTTCGCCGATAATCTCAATAATCTCTTCCGTGAACGGCTGCATGTTTATTTCCGCCCGTTTTCCCGATGGGCCCGGGCAATTTCAGACGGCGAGGCATGCAGCGCCTTTACGCGGGGCAGATTCAGTTTAAACCGCAGGGCAACGATACGTGTGAGCAGGGTGAAACCGACCGTGAGGAAAATCCGCACTCCTTCCGGAATCTGCACCTGCCCGAGAAACACAAACATAAAACCGCCCAGCAGCGCGGCGGAGGCATAAAAACCGGTGGTCAGAATGGCGGGAATCTCGCGGGAAAGCAGATCCCGAATCACCCCGCCGCCGCACGCGGTAATCATCGCCATCATGGCGATGGTGAGCGGCACAGCCCCATAGGCCTCCGCCTTGGCGGCCCCGATGGCCGCAAAGACGCTGAGCCCGACCGCATCGGCCGCCATGAGGTAATCCCAGCGCCGCGCAATCTTCGGTGCGGCCAGAAAGACGGCGGCCGCGCCGGCGAGGCAGATCAGGATATAGCCGGTATCGGTCAATGCCGCCGGAGGGGTCGCGCCCAGCAGCAGGTCGCGCAGCATACCGCCGCCCACACCGGTGGCCATGGCCAGCACCGCAATGCCCAGGATATCCATCTCATACTTCACCGCACGGAAGGCGCCCGACACCGCAAACGCGAACGTCCCGGCAATATCCAGGATATGAATCAATTCCATAAAACAACAACTCTCTTCAAACGGGGTTTCTCCTCCTTCACCGCACGGCCCCGGTTTCGGCAGGCGGCGACACAGGCAAGTTATGCAGGATGCACAAAAAAACAGCAACCGGTAAGGGGGAACCGGTTGCTGTCTCGAGGCTTTGCAGCCTCTCAGGGAGTTGTTGGTAACTGCATAGACGCCCCCGGCAGATGATTGTTCAAAAATTCCGAAGAAAACTTTCCAGACCCGCCGAAAGCACTCTATGATGTACAACGTGAGTAGAGACAGGAGTGACCCATGCCCGAAATCAAAGTAGAACGGAACCTGTCCCGGGAACGCCAGGAAGAGCTCGGTGTGTCGGAATGGCCCATATGGAAAAAAGAGGCCTCGGAATTCCACTGGACCTATTATATTGAAGAAACCTGCTATCTCCTTGAAGGCGAAGCCACCGTGACCCCCCTCAATGGCGGCGAACCGGTCCGGTTCGGAGCCGGCGACCTGGTGGTATTTCCCCCCGACCTCGCCTGCGTCTGGAACATCACCAAACCCGTCCGCAAGCACTATCACCTCGATTAATCCGGCCATGCCCGTATCGCCGGCTGAAATGTCCTGTTTACTCCATCCGGAACCGGTGTATCCTTCTGTTGCAGGCAAGGAGGTATAAAATGTGTAACGAACCTGACTATGAGCTGCCCCCGGAATTCATTGCGAAGGCATCTCAGATCGAAAACGGAAACCCGGCGACCGATACGGAAGCCATGATCCGGAAAGTCGCTGAACAGACCGGCCTATCGCCCGAATCAATCAAAACCGCGCTGGCCGGGGTCGGTGTGGCCGC
>JBFJYX010000080.1:0-10105 GCA_041622415.1 Pontiella sp. | reverse complement strand
CGACAGGTGTGGGTTAAAGGAATTTCTGAACGATGAAAAAAAGGAAGATCATCACGGCTTCAGCCGTTGTTTTCACGGCACTGGTCATGTTTGTCGGTTGCGGCTCCAAGACCGGCGAAAAAGAGTACAGCAAGGCCATGGCCGCCTGGGAAGACGGCGACCTGGTGCGCGCCCGCACCCTGTTTGAAAAATCCATTCGGAAAATTCCGGGCAACGAGCAGAAATCCGAAGTGCTCAACCAGCTCGGCCTCGTCCTGTGGGAACTCGGCGAAAGCTCCGCGGCCGCAGAGGCCTTCAGCAAGTCCGCCAATCTCAGCGAACAGCTCTCCGGCGCCAACCTCAATATGGGCATTACCATGTTCCACGCCGGCCGGCTCGATGAAGCCGAAGTGGCCCTCAACACCGTGCTGGGCGAAGACCCGGACAACGATACCGCCCGCGCCATGCTCGGCATGATCGAACTCCAGAAACGCGACTGGGGCGGCGCAACCACCGAGCTGACCAAATCGGCCACGGTGAATCCGGCCGATCCCGCCGCGCAGAATGCGCTGGCACTCGCCCAGCTGCAGCAGACCAAAAATGTAAACGCCGCCATCAACCGCCTCAAAGGCGTGGTGAATGCATATCCGGACTACGCCCCCGCCCTGTTCAATCTCGGTGCGGTATATGAATTTTACGTCAAAAACAGCGCACAGGCCATGAGCTGGTATAAACAGTACCTCGCCAAAGCCGGAGCCGACGGCTCACACGCCCAGGCCGCCAACGCCGCCCTCGCCCGCCTCGGCGGCCGGCCCGCAACCACGCAGGACGATCGCAACCTGCCGCGCGCCAATCCCGCGGAAGCCCTCCGCTACATGAACGAAGGGCTCAAGCTCTACGGGGCACAGAAATACGACGACGCCGTCGCCGCTTTCAAAAAAGCGCTGATGGCCGATCCGAAACAGAAAAACGCCTACTACAACCTCGGGCTGACCTTCTACGCCCAGGGCAACTTCAGCGATGCCGCGACGGCCTGCAACAACGCCGTCAACCTCGACCCCAATTTTTCAGACGCCCAGTACATGCTCTCGCTGGCTTATGCCAAACAGAAAAAATGGAGCGACGCTGAACGCGCCGCCCGGGAACTGCTCAAGACCGATAAAGCCAAAGGCGAGCAGATGCTCAAATATATCGGCGACATCAAGAAACGCTGACGATGCTATTGCGGCGGAAACTTTTTCAGAATCCGCGAAACCACCTCCTGCGTGCGGCTCGTCAGCTTTGCCGGATCGGCTGAGCTCGAAGCCCGGCGAAGACCGCGTCCCCGCCAGATGGTCCGATCCGCGTTCGGCTCGAGAATATCGATGGTCAGCTGCGCCTCTTCATAGTCCGAAACATTTGCGCCGGTGCTCCACCCCAGCGAACCGGCGCGGCCGCCCGAGTAACTGCCGATGCCCAGGCTGACCGATCCGCCGCTGCTTTCGATCCGCTGCCTGAATTCCATAAAATATTCCACGTGGAAATCGGCCGCCGCCGGATTCTCAGCCAAGGTAAAACCCTTGGCACGCAGCGTGTCATCCACGGCCTGGCGGATGCGCCGGTCATTCAGGTCGTTATCAATCCGCGGCACCCCGGTTTCGGGTTGCACCGCATGTTTCCATGCATAGGTTTCCAGCGTTTGGAAATTAAATGCCGCGTCATAGTCGCGCTCCACCAAAACCGATGAACAGCCCGACAACAGCAGGCCCGCGCCGGCCAGCGAAAGAAATAACGTACGGTTCATAACATGCCTCCAAAAGTTGGATGCATCATAAAACGGACGGCCCGGTTGGCCAAGTCCGGTATTCAGCCAAAACGCTTCTTCACGTGACCGATCATCATGCGGTCAATCAGGGAGGCCGGCAGGAACCGCGCGGCAAAAGCACCGGCATAGGCGGGAATCGTCACTTTGTAGCGGATCTTCGGTTTCGGGGATTCCAGCGCATGGACAATTTTACGGGCCACCGCCTCCGGGGGCAGGCGAAACCGGTCCTCGGACATGCCGCCGTTGCGGCGTTTCTCAAAATAGGTTTTATATGCCGTGCCGAAGCGCGACGCCCCGACATCCAGCTGCTCCTCGCCCTGCCCCGCGCAGTTCGTCGAAAAGCGGGTTCGGATCGGGCCCGGTTCCACCAGAGAAACCGAAATCGGATCGAGCGAAAGCTCCACCCGCTGGGCATCGCTGATCGCTTCGAGGGCAAACTTTGAGGCGGAATAGATGCCCATAAACGGCAGCGACAGACGGCCCACCACGGAACTGATATTCACAATCCGCCCGTATCCCTGTTCCCGGAATACGGGAATCAGCGTGTTGGTCAGCTCCTGCAGGCCGAACACATTCACCTCAAACTGCCGGCGCATCGCCTCGCGCGTCAGGTCCTGAATGGCCCCCGGCATGCCGAACCCGGCATTGTTCACCACCGCGCCGAGCTTTCCTTCATTCTTGACCAGCACCCGCTCCACCGCATTGCTGATGGATTCGCCGGACGTGACATCCAGTTTGACGGCCTCAAAACCGGCCAGCTTCAGCGCATCGAGATCATCCGCTTTTCGCGCCGTCGGAAACACCGTCCATCCCCGGTCGCGCAGCATTTCCGCCGCGGTCCGTCCAATGCCCGAAGAGCATCCGGTAATCAGCACCGACCGGTTTACAACCGCTGGGCCGTTCATTCGTAGAGCTCCGAAAGTTTATGGAATGTATAGCCCTGGTTCAGCAGCGTTTCATAGCTGTCGCGAATCGCCGCCGCGCTCTCTTTGCTCCAGATATGGCCGATCACGATCACGTAGCCGTTTTCCTTGGCCTGGTTCACGGCATGGCCCCACGTCATACGGATAAAATCGCGGTTCTGGTTGATGTCGAGAAAGACGTGGCGCTCCTCCACATGCATGCCCGCTTCTGCGGCCACGGTCGGCACCTGCGAATTGAACGCCGTCTTGCTGTCCAGAAAAAACATCTCGTGCGCTTTGCAGAACCGCAACACCTCGCGGATCAGCTCCGGGTTTTCCGTCACCTTGGAGCCCATGTGGTTGTTCATGCCCACCGCCCCGCGCACCGACCGGAAATTCCGGTCCAGGATTTTCCGGATCTCCGACGGCGACGTCGTATTCATGATGGCGCCCGGACCGGTTTTCTTTTCACCGTTATAGGCCTCCATCGGCTGGTGCAGAATAATTTCTTTCTGCTCATCCCGCCCGATTGCAATGCACACCTCTTTCGTCTGCTTCTGGTGCGGCAGCACCGCAATCGTCATCGGAATCGGAATTTCCAGAAACTGCTGGGTTTCATGCAAAGCCAGCCCGGCATCATCGATCACCAGGAAAATCTTTTTCGCCTCGGCCGTAAAACCGCCGAGCAGGAGAACCAGAACCAGACTGACCTTTAATAAACGCATTATGCTCTTCCGTAGGTTGACCGTTTTTCGGCGACCAGCGCCGGCGGATCCGCCGATTCGCCCAGCAGGACCTCCAACGGGATATCCAGACCCTCGTGCAGGTTCCGAATCATAGAAATACTCAACGACCGTTTGCCCGAGAGCACCTCCGACACCTTGCTCTTGCTTCCAATGTACGGAATCAGATCTTTCTGCTTCAGCTTCTGCTGTTCCATTCGGAAACGAATCGCCGCAATCGGGTCCGGTGCCGCCAGGGGATAGGCCGCTTCCTCATAGAGCGCAACCAGGGTGGCCAGCAGCTCCAGCTCATCGTTCACCGCAAGCGTCTCTTCAAGCGCCATCAGCTCTTCAATCCGAGCCAACGCCTCTTCATTCTGCGCTTCCGTTTTTATGAGCGTTATCTTCATCATATAGATCCTGCATCAATCCGGTTATACTCCGCATGTGTACCGACAAACCGGATATAAACCAGGCCCGGTCGATACGCGATCTTCACCACCAGCCGATACCGGTTTCCCCCGATATTGAACACGACCCGATTACCGGAAAGTAAATCCGCAGACCGATATCTCTGTCTGATGTCATTCGGACTCCGCCAGTCCGCAGCCTGCGCCTCTTTAAACCAGGCTGCAAGCGGCGAACGGGCATCCGCATGTGCATTCCAAAAATCGACCAGCGTTTTCTTTTTAATGACATGCATAAAAACAGAGCAACCTCACGCTGTCAAAGCTTTTGTTCCCAATACGGGAACCTATTCCCCATTCAGGTTGAGGCGGTAATCCTGCCCGCCGCCGAATTCAAGAATCCGCTGCACATGCTTGCCCAGAATATCCGCCTCGAGGTTAACCTTCGTGCCCACTTTAAATTCCGACATGTCCGTCTCCTGCAGCGTGTGCGGAATGATGTGGACAATAAAGCCGTTGTCGGTCAGCTCGGCCACGGTCAGCGAAATGCCGTCAATAGAGATCGACCCTTTGTAGACCATCAGCATCAGCATGTCCTTGGAACACTCGATGGTGAACTTTTTATCCCGGCCCACTTCCTCCACCTTCGCCACGGTTCCGGTGTTGTCCACGTGCCCGGTCACGATATGACCGCCCAGCGTATCCCCCAGCGCCAGCGCCTGCTCGAGGTTCACCACATCGCCCGGCGTCTTTTCGCCCAGGTTGGTTTTATCAAACGTTTCGCCCAGCACATCAAACATCAGCTTGTCGCCGTCCATATCCGCCACCGTCAGGCAGGTGCCGTTGACGGCAATGCTGTCGCCCAGGCCGACCGGTTTATCGAACGGACGGTTCGGCACCATCGTAATGCGGCCCGCCGTGCCCTCCATTTTGATATCCACGATATTTCCCAGCCGCTGCACAATTCCTGTAAACATAATCAATTCTCCGGTATAGCTTTAATCAGTATATCATTCCCCACCTGTTCCAAAGACTGGAACTTCAGATTCGTCATTTCCGCCATCAGGGCGCCGGTTTTTCCAAAGTTTGGAAGACCGTCCGCACCCAGCAGTTTGGGTGCAATAAAGAAGGCAAACTCATCCACCAGCCCCGCTTCAACCAGCCCCGCCGCCAGTTTTCCGCCGCCTTCGCACAGCACATGCATCACATCCCGGTTTGCCGCCAGTTCTTTTAATATCGTTTCGAGATCACCCTCACGCACCAGCGTCTGCTCCGCAAACTCATCGTTCCGAACCTTGGAACGTTCCGGTATGTCCGATCCGATCACCACGCGCCACGGTTTCCGACCGTTGGAAGGCCGCGGCATCAGCGACGGATCATCCGCGCGCACGGTGGCCGCACCGACCATGATGGCATCGCAGCGCCGGCGCATCGCCTGCACCCGATCGCGCGCTTCCGGCCCCGTAATCCATTTCGAGTCGCCCTTGGCATCCGCGATTTTACCGTCGAGCGTCGAGGCCAGCTTGAGCGTGACATACGGCAGGCCGGTGGTAATAAATTTTTCGAACGGCGCAATCAGCGTACGGCCGGCGGCTTCACAGACGCCCGCCACCACCTCCACGCCCGCCTCTTCCAGCAGGCTGAGGCCGCGCCCCGCGTGCGCCGGATTCAGATCCACCACCGAAACCACCACACGGCCGATCCCTTTTTCCAGGATAATGTCTGTGCACGGCGGCGTTTTTCCATGGGTCGAACAGGGTTCCAGCGTCACATAAAGCGTCGCGCTCTTCAGGTTCACCGGCATCGGCGGCAGCTTTTTCAGGCAGTCGCGCTCCGCATGATCCTCGCCGGCTTTATGATGCCAGCCCTCGGCGATGATGCAGTCCTCCAGCACCAGCACCGCGCCCACCGGCGGATTCGGGCGCGTCAGTCCCACGCCCTGCTCCGCCAGCTCCAACGCCCGCATCATATATGTTTCGTCGCGTGTCATCGTTCTGTTTAACCACCCAGTCAAAAAGGACGCTAAGCGACACTAAATACGAACGGCCTTCGTGTACTTTGTGACTTGGTGGTTAATCTTCTTCTGTTTCTGAATTTTCATCAAAGAGCGCATCCACAAAGGCCTGCGGATCGAACGGAACCAGGTCGTCTTCGCCTTCGCCGAGGCCGGTAAAGAGGATCGGCACATTGAGTTCGGATTTCACCGAAAACAGGAAGCCGGCCTTGGACGAGCCGTCGAGCTTGGTGACGACGATACCGGTGAGCGGCACCACTTCATTAAACTGTTTGGCCTGGATAACCGCATTCTGGCCGAGCGAAGCATCGAGCACCATCCAGACATCGTCCGGCGCGCCTTCGCGGCGCTTGTTCATGGACCGGCACATTTTCGGCAGCTCGTCCATCAAAGGGGTTTTGGTATGCATGCGCCCGGCCGTATCCACCATCACCACATCGCAGTTTTTTTCGATGGCGGCTTCCACCGCATTGTACGCCACGCCGGCGGCATCGTGCCCCATTTCGCCGCCCACAAAATCGCAGCCGACCCTTTCGCTCCAGAGCTTCAGCTGCGAGGAGCCGGCCGCCCGGAAGGTGTCGGAACCGCAAAGCATCGGCTTGCGCCCCTCCCGGATCGCCTTTTTCGCCAGCTTGGCGGCGGTGGTGGTTTTTCCGGATCCGTTAATGCCGAGCAGCATCAGGACATACGGCTTTTTATCCGCGGGCCAATGAAAGTCCGGCGTTTCACCGAGTTCTTTGATCAGCATATCGGTGAGCCGTTCGCGGCGCGACGCCTTGCGCGTCGGAAATTCCAGCTCATCGACGATATTCATCGTCAGCCGTGCCGGCACATCCGAGCGCAGCAGGATCTCTTCGATCTCCTCGACTTCCATCTCCTCGAGATTGGTCTTCGAGGAAAAGACCTGGCCGATAATGGAGCGGGTTTTCCGCAGCGCCCTCAGCCAGCCCGCCATTATTCGCCACCCCGCGGTTTATAGGTGGTGCGGGCCGGGCGGTCGATATCCTGGCGGATGCGGTCGAGTACGCCGTTCACAAAACGGCCGGACTGGAAGCTGCTGAAATCCTTTGCGAAGTGCACCGCTTCGTTGATCGAGACCACCGGCGGCACATCCTCGCGGTAGAGCATTTCAAAAAGGGCCACGCGCATCACGGTGCGGTCGACCGCGCCCATGCGGTCGGAGTTCCAGCGTTTGGCATACTGCGACAGTTTTTCGTCGAGTTCTTTTTTATGCTGCACCACGCCTTTAATGATTTCCTCGGCATAGGTTTTTTCGCGTTCGACCGGGCTCTTCTCCTCCCAGAAATCCTTCAGGGCGATATCGATCGGCTCCGGGTTGAAATCAAGCTGAAAGAGAAACTGCACTATCCACTCGCGGGTTTCGCGGCGTCCGTTTACTTTTTTCTTCTGCATGGAACCTACCCGAGCCTCCGCATCGCGCGGACCGTTTCAATGGCCGCTTCGGCGGCATACCAGCCGCGGGTGTTTTCGCCGCCGAGGCAGCGCGCTTCCGCCTGCGCCCACGTGCGGACGCCGACAATTTCGTTGATGACCGGCAGCTGGTAGCGGCAGGAAATATCGAGCACCGTCTGACCGGTCGTATCGATAATCATCTGCGCATGCTGCGTTTCGCCTTCCACGACCACACCCAGCACAATCAGGGCATCGTACCGTTTGCTCGCCGCCATTTTTTCAGCAACCACCGGCACTTCGTACGCGCCGGGCACCCGGACCAGGTCAATCGTCTCGCGCTTGGCGCCGTTCTGTTCCAGGCACTGATAAGCGGAACGGGCCAGCTCATCGGTCAGTTCATCATTAAATCGTGCAACCACCATACCGAAGCGCATACCGGATGCATCCAGATCCCCTACGATCTGGTTGGCCCCGATGCCGCCGATCGGCTCGATGGTTTTTGAAATACCTTTTCCCATGTAACTCCTTTCGTGAAGCGTTCAGGGTAATGCGCGGCCGAATAATCCGCCCCGCATCACATCCCGCGCATCACTAAATAATGTGGCCCATTTTATCGCGTTTGGTGGCCATGTAAAAATCGTTATATTCCCCGGGCGGCAGCACCAGCGGAACACGCTCGTTCACCTTGATGCCGTATTTATCGAGACCCTCGATTTTTGCCGGGTTGTTGGTGAGCAGCTTGATCTCGCTCATGCCCATGTCGTTCAGAATCTGCGCACCGATTCCGTAATCGCGCAGATCGGCATCGAACCCGAGGTGCTCATTCGCTTCCACCGTATCCATGCCCTTTTCCTGCAGCTCGTAGGCATGCAGTTTTTTCGCCAGGCCGATTCCGCGGCCTTCCTGGCGCATGTAAACGATCGCGCCGTAGCCATGCTCCTGAATTGCATGCATCGCCGCGTGCAGCTGCTGTCCGCAGTCGCACCGCAGGGAGTGGAACACATCGCCGGTCAGGCACTCGCTGTGCACGCGCACCAGCGGAACTTTTCCCGAAGAGGCTTCCCCGCAAACCAGGGCCAGGTGGTCTTTATTGTCCACCGACGAACTGTACAGCTTCATGCGGAACGGACCGGCATCGGTCGGCATATTGATTTCCCGCTCCATGTTGATCAGCTTTTCGTGGACATAACGGTATTTGGTGATCTCGGCCACCGACGTCATTTTCAGGCCGTGCTCATCCGCAAATTTACGCAGCTCTTCGAGGCGCATCATATCGCCGTCATTGCGCAGGATTTCGCAGATTACACCGGCCGGCTTCATGCCGCACATTTTGGCGAGGTCCACCGTGCCTTCGGTATGGCCGGCACGCTCCAGCACGCCGCCGTTGACCGCTTTCAGCGGAAACAGGTGCCCGGGTTTAATAAAGTCCTGCGCTTCGCTCGCATCGGAAATCAGGGCCTGTGTAGTCAGCGCGCGGTCCGCGGCGCTGATGCCGGTGCTGGTGCCTTTGCGCACATCCACGGAATCCATGAAAGCGGTGTGGTATTTATCAGAAGAGTGAGCCGGGGTCATGCGGGACAGTCCGAGTCTGCGCAGCTGCTGCTCCTCCATCGGCACACAGACCAGCCCGCGGGCGTGGGTGACCATGAAGTTGATTACTTCGGGCGTGACCTTTTCGGCGGCGCACACCAGATCGCCTTCGTTCTCACGATCTTCATCATCGGTCATCACGATGATTTCGCCCTGCCGGAATGCCTCAATCACATCCTCAATCGGATCGAATATGCTTTCGCTCATAACTGCTCCTACTGTCAAAAAACCTTAAAGACACTACGTCTTCAGGGGATTTTGCATAGACACAGCTATGCGCGATCTTCTCTCATCCAGACTGTACTGTCGGTGGCAGAATTTCACTGCCTCCTGTTTTTCCAACCATTGGAAAAACTCGCGGACTGTCACCGCCGGTCGGGAATTTCACCCTGCCCTGAAGATCGGCGCACTATAGATGCGCACTCATCGAATGCGCAAGCGAAAATATGCACCGGCCGTGCGGAATAGGCTGCGCGCGGCGGCGCCTACACCAGAAAAAGGACGAGCGTCAGGCCGCCCGCGCTCAGGCAGTAAATGCCGAAGTACCAGAACCGGCCGCGCTGCAGCAGCGATACCAGCCACTTGATCGAAAAATAGCCGACCACCGCCGCAACCACAAAGCCGATGGCCAGCTCAACCACGCTGTTGCCCGACGTATTGCCCTCCTGGCACAGATCGGCGATATAGAGCAGGCTCACGCCCGCCAGCAGCGGAGCCGACATCAGGAACGAATATTCCGCCGCCTGCTTCGGCTCAATCCCCAGAAACTTCGACATCCCGATGGTCGAGCCCGAACGGCTGATCCCCGGCATCATGGCAAACGCCTGCGCGATGCCGATCACCAGGCCCGACACCCAGCCCACCGGACGGTTTCCAGGCTTTGGAAAATGGCTGGCAATCAGGAACACGCCGGTCACCATCAGCGCGCAGGATACAAACACCGGATGCATGAAGGCGCTTTCCAGATGATCCTTGAGCGTGAACCCGACAATAATTGCGGGAACGCAGCCGAGCACCACCAACAGAACAAAGCGGATCGAATCCCGGTTTCCCTTCACCACGCCCGCAGCCACATCGCACAGATGCCGGCGGTAAAAAGCCAGAATCGAAATCAGGGTGCCGGCGTGCAGTACAATTTCAAGCGCGGCCCCCGAACGGGCTTCCAAACCCAGAAAATGCTGCGAGAGCACCAAATGCCCCGAACTGCTGACCGGCAGGAATTCAGTCACTCCCTGAATCACGGCCAACAAAATAACTTTAAGCAGATTTTCCAT
>JBFJYX010000079.1:0-10109 GCA_041622415.1 Pontiella sp. | reverse complement strand
GGCCCTCCAGCCGTTTGCGCAGATCCTCGGCAATCTCCACATTGGAGCGGGAGCGTTCCGAAGCCTTCACCAGCGACATTCGGATTTCCCCTTCATTATCGCGCACCGACGCCACGGTCGAAACCGCCTCCGGCACAGCGGCATAGACAATCGATTCCATCAACCGCGTCTGCCGGTCCACCAGTTCCAGCCGGGTCCCGACCTCCATTTCGCCGGTCACGCGCACTTCGCCCTCGTCGCTCGGCGGCAGGAATTCGGTTCCAATCATTGGAACACTCAACAGGCTGAGACCCAGCAGGACCACGGCCCCGATCACCACCACCGCTTTATGCCGCAGCGCCGCGTCCAGGATTTTCAGATAGCCCGCATTGAGCTGATCGAAGCGTTTTTCGGAATCCCGCTTCAAGCGTTCAACCCAGCCGGGGCCGGGACGGTCCTGCGCCTTCGATTTCAGCAGGCGCGAGGCCAGCATCGGCACGAGGCTGAGCGCCAGCAACAGCGAGCAGACCAGCGAAAACGCAATCACATAGGCCAGCTCGCGGAACAGCAGGCCGGACACGCCCTTCACAAAAACCACCGGCAGGAAAATCACCAGCGTGGTGATGGTACTCGCCGTAATCGCCGGCGCCACCTCCCAGGCCCCGACGGATGCCGCCGCGGCGGGCTGTTCGCCGTCTTCATCGCGGATACGGAAAATATTCTCGAGCACCACAATCGAGCTGTCCACCATCATCCCGACGCCCAGCGCCAATCCGCCGAGCGTCATGAGATTGATCGTGAAGCCGGCAAAATAGATCAGCGAAAAGGTGGCAATGATCGAAATCGGAATCGACAGGGAGATCACCAGCGTGCTGCGGATGTTGCGCAGGAAAAAGAGCAGGATCAAAATCGCCAGTCCGCCGCCGTAGAGGACCGACCGCGCCACATTCTGAATGGAGCGTTCAATAAAATTGCCCTGGTTGATCACCGGCACAATGCTGATCTGCGGGAACTCGGCATTGAGCGCATCGATTTCCTGCAGGATGCGCCGCGACACCTCCACCGTATTGGCCCCCGACTGCTTGCGGATGGCAATGCGGACACCGCGCTCATTGTTCACCCGGATAATGCGCGTCAATTTTTCGTAGGTATCGACCACCTCCGCCACATCACCGATCGTCACCGCCGCGCCGCCGCGCATTTCCACCACGGTATCGCGAATCTCCTGCACACTGCTGAACTGGGCCGGCGCGCGGAGCGTCACCTCGTAGCGCCCCTCTTCGATCTGCCCGGCCGGCAGGTCGAGGTTGGCATCGCGCAGCGCATCCAGCACATGGTTCAGCGACAGGCCCAGCGCATTGATTTTATCCGGATCGATCTCCACGCGGATTTCGCGCGGAAAGCCGCCCCAGAAATCAACCTGCGCCACTCCGGAAATCTGCGTGAACCGATGACGGATGCGGTCTTCAATCAGCTGCGTCAGCTCCACCGGATCGAGCGGACTGGAAATACCGATCAGCACCACCGGAAACGTATCGATGCTGAATTTATTGATCCGCGGCCGGGTGATATCATCGGGCAGCTCGCTGATTTCATCTTCAATCGTGGCGCGCAGGTCGATGGCCGCCGCGTCCAGGTCGGTTCCCCAGACGAAGGTGACGCCCACATTGCTGCGCCCTTCTTCCGACGTGGAGCGGATCTCCTCCACACCCGGCACCGTGGCCACAATCTCCTCGATAATCTGTGTGATGAGCCGCTCCATCACCTCGGGGCTGGCACCCTCATACTCCGTGCGCACCGACGCCGTCGGCAGTTCAATGCTCGGCAGTAGGTCGATCTGCAGGCGGCTCAGGGAAACGGCCCCGAGTACGATCAGGATCAGGGCGACCATCGTCGTAAAGACGGGCCGGCGTACGCTGAACTGCGGCAGGTTCATGGCGTTTCCCCGCCGGATTTAATGAGGCCGTTATCCACCACATGGATCGCCGCGCCATCTTCGATCAGCTGCTGGCCGAGGGTGATCACGCGGCCGCTCAGGCTCTCGCCGATCACCTCGACCCGCCCGCCCTCGCGTATACCCGCCTGAATCGCCCGCCACAGCGCGTGGGTGCCGTCGGGCGCCACCAGGAAAAGGCCCTGAGTATCGGAGCGCGTCACGATCGACTCCGCCGGCACGATCACCGCATCCTCCACGCGTCGCACCTCGACATCCGCGCGGATAAACATGCCGGGCTTCAGCCGCAGGTCGCGGTTGGGTACCGAAATCTCCACGCGCGCCTGGCGCGAATTCCGGTGAAAGACCGGGGCAATGCGTTCAATCCGGCCGGTGAAGGTCTCGCCGGGATAGGCATCCGCAAACACCTGCACCGGCTGCCCGGGCTTCAGGTTGGCATAATCCTTTTCCGTCACATAAAACACACCGAGCAGCGGATCGAGATCCACAATTTCGAGCAGCGGCGTATTGGCGCTGACGGTCTGGCCCTCATCAATAAAGCGTTCGGCCACCACGCGGCTGGGGTCGTCATCCGCCCACTGCGCGGCCACCTCGGAATAGCCCAGCCGAATCCGCGCCGCCTCCATGGCGGCTTCGGCGCGGGTAATGTGGGCCTTCTGCACTTCAACGCCCGCTTCCCGCGCCAGCAGCTGGCTGCGCGCCGCATCCAGTTCCGCTTCCGAGGCCACGCCGCGCGTGCTGAGCGTTTTCGTCCGCTCCATGCCGCGCAGGGCAATTTCGAGTGCGCTCTCGGCTTCGGCCAGGTTGGCCCGGGCCACCAGCAGCTCGGCTTCCGCCTGCGCCAGGTCCTGCCGGTATTCATCGTCATCCAGCCGGGCAACCACCGCCCCGCGTTTTACCGAATCGCCGATATCGACCAGCACCTCTTCGAGGCGGCCGCCGATTTTCGGAGAAACCATAAAGGCCGCGCGCGGTTCCAGCGCACCGCTGAAGGTGCGCACCGCGCGAATGGTACCGGTTTCGACCGGCGCGGTTTCGACCGGTGCGGGCGGACGGGATCCGCCCTCGCTTCCGGACTCGTTTGAGCAGCCGGTCAGCCCGGCCAGGGCCGCAATAAGCAGCAGGTTTTGCACAGCAGATAATTTTTTACACATGACACTCCCCAGATTGAAACCTGTTCGACCACAAAGCGGACGAATTGTTCAAATAGAACCATTTCCGTCCGCTTCATGGTCCGGAGCGTAACACGCCGCACGGCTGATGCAAGAATGCGTAAGATTATTTTATCCGTCGAGCAGCGACGGCCAGTCCTGCAGGTACTCGTTGCCGAAACCGAAGTTTTCGGTCACGAAATCGAGGTCCTTATCGCCGCGCCCGCTGAGGTTCACCAGGATGGTCCCGCGGTCGCGCTCCCGCGCTTCGCGGATTGCGCCGGCGACCGCGTGCGCGCTTTCGAGCGCCGGAATAATGCCTTCGGCGCGGCAGAGCACGTAGAACGATTCGAGGCACTCCTTGTCGTCGGCCATGGTATATTTCACGCGCTCAATATCGTGCAGGTAGCTGTGCTCGGGGCCGACGCCCGGATAATCCAGGCCGCTGGCAATCGAATACACCGGGGCCGGCTCGCCCTCGCTGTTCTGCAGCAGATAGCACTTGAAGCCGTGGATGATCCCCTCGGATCCATAGCTCATCGTCGCGGCGTGTTCGCCGACCTCTCCGCTGCGGCCGCCGGGTTCAACGCCGATCAGCTCCACCGGATCATCGATGAACGGGGCAAACATGCCCATGGCATTGGAACCGCCGCCGACGCAGGCCATCACGGTGTCCGGCAGGGCGCCGGTCATTTCCAACATCTGGTCGCGCGCCTCGGCACCGACCACAAACTGGAAATCGCGGACCATCGCCGGGAACGGATGCGGTCCGACCACCGAGCCGATGCAGTAGATCGAGTTGATCGGGTCTTCGAGATAAGCTTCGAACGCGGAATCGACCGCTTCTTTCAGGGTTTTCAGGCCGTGCGTCACCGGCACCACTGTGCAGCCCAGCAGTTTCATGCGGGTCACATTCGGCGCCTCTTTCGCAATATCGACCTCGCCCATATGGATTTCGCACTCCAGCCCGAAATAGGCCGCCGCCGTCGCCAGCGCCACGCCGTGCTGTCCCGCACCGGTTTCAGCAATCAGCTTCTTTTTGCCCATAAACTTGGCCAGCAGCGCTTCGCCCATGCAGTGATTGAGCTTGTGTGCGCCGGTGTGGTTGAGATCTTCGCGCTTCAGGTAAATCTGGCAGCCGGTGCCGACGAGGTCGGAAATCCGCTTGGCGTGATAAGTCGGGGTCGGGCGGCCCTGATAATGTTTACGAATGCGGCGCAGCTCCGAGATAAAGTCGTGCGAGCGGCTGATCCGCAGATAGGCCTCGGTAATTTCTTTGAACGGCTCTTCGAGCTGCGGGGGAATAAAGGCGCCGCCATAGGCTCCAAAAAATCCCTCATCGTTCGGAAACTGTTTCATATACGTCGCATATTCACCCATGGCACTCTCCAGAATTTGGTCATCGCACTCACCCGCCGGCGCCCCTGCGCCGTACACGGAAAAAATAAGTACAGAACGTAGATGATTCACTGAAAGAAGGTCAAGAAGCACGGCTTCCAAACATTGGAAACCCGCCGCGCCCCGGCACTGGTGGACGCGAACCGCTTTTGCGGCAGCGGGAAAGAAAGCCGGACGCCATACTTGCGGGAATCCATTCCGTTCCATATGCTTTTGACGACTTTTTTTGTTGTTGTGAAAATGAACAAGTGCCTCCAGAAATTTGTGCATAAACTGACGCACCTGCGCCAGGGCGTCACGAAATACGGCCCCGCGCCGCACAAGCCGGTCCTCCTGCTCACGGTGATGCGCGGGCTGGACGAAGGCTGGATTTCGGGAAACCGTATTGATCTCACCCCGGAGCTCGTCGGCACTTTCAAATCCATCTGGCGCGAAGTGGTGAAAACCGCCCACTCGCCGCTGATTGCCCAGCCCTTCTTTTATATGCGCGGCGAAAAATTCTGGCACCATGTTCCAAACCCCGGATTTGAAGAGTGGGTAAAAATCACCCGCAACTGCCAGGCCATCGGCGTGCTGCAGCGGGCAGTCAGCCATGTTGAACTGGAACCCGGCCTTTTTGCATTAATGGCCTCACCCATCGAACGGGAGGTTTTGCGGCAGGCGATGCTCGAACGCTATTTCCCGAATGCTGCGCTGTCGGGCGGAATCAATTATCTGGATGAAGTCGGAAACCAAATGCTCGCCGAATCGTCCGTTGACTACCAGGCCAACATCAAAGCGCTGCAGGCAACGCTCGATAAAGCAGCATACGAAGAAGAGGTCTTCGTCCGCGGCGGCGTATTCAAAAAACAGGTGCCGATGATCTACGACAACACCTGCTGTATTTCCGGGCTCAAAGTCGAAACCAGCATCAGTGCCTCACTCATCGACGCCTGCCATATCGTGCCGTTCAGCCAGTCGAACGACGACACCGTCACTAACGGGATCGCCCTCTGCCCCACCCTGCACCGCGCCTTCGACCGCGGCCTCATCGCCATCGACCCCGACAGCTACCGCGTCCGCGTCTCCACCCGCATGACCGAGCCCGTCACCAGCACCTACTCCATCCAGCAGTTCCAAGGCCTGGAAATCCAATTGCCCCAAAACAAAAACCACCGCCCCAGCCCGCAAAACCTCGCCCAGCACCTGAAACTCTTTGCCGGGAATTTTTGAACATGAGAAACAGATGCGAAAAACAATTAATACTAATATCAAAAGAATCTTTTATTTCTAAAGCGTCGACTGGATAGCCATGAATGTTCTGATCGATACAAATATTCTGATTCCGTTGGAGGACACAGCACGGACGCTTGATCCCTCTCTGGCGGAAATGCGCAAGTTGTCGGAGCAGTATGGGCATATTTTATTTGTTCATCCTTCGCAAAAAGATGATATCCAGCGAGATCGGAATGAAGTCAGGCGGGATATTGTTCTGTCTCGCTTAAAACAGTATCAATCAATTCCTTCGCCGCCACCTCTACCCGACGAAATACTGAAGTTATATGGATGGCGGCAAATCAGTGAAAATGACCGAATAGACAACCTGCTTCTTTATGCGTTGTGTCGAGGTGCGGTTCACTTCCTGGTTACCAATGATAAGGATCTCCATAAGAAGGCCCGAGCCGCCCAGGTTCAGGAACAGGTTCACCGTCTTGATCAGTTTCTTGCGTTCCTACAGTCGCAAGCTACTGCGAAACAACCGCCTCCTTATGGTGTTCAGGAACGTTATCTTCACGAATTTGATGTCACACAGCCGTTTTTTGACTCTCTACGAGAAGGGTATAATGGGTTTAACGATTGGTATTTAAGGTCGGCGGGAAATCATCGAAAAGCTTGGTGCATTAGTGATGAGCAAATCCTTAATGCTATCTGTATCTACAAGGAGGAAGAACGTCCCGTAATCGTGGATGGAGGAGTTCCGCTGGACGGTACAGCTCTTAAATTGTGCACCTTTAAGGTGGGAGGCCATGTGCGTGGCCGGAAACTTGGTGAGAGGTTACTGTTTTCGGCGTTTAAATATGCGGTTGGACATGACATTCCGTATGTCTATCTGCACACCTACGGGAAGGAGCAGGAAATGTTGGTTTCTCTCTGTCAGGATTATGGATTTGAGTTTGCCGGAAAATACGAAAATCGAGACGATGTATACATAAAGAAAATGTTACCCCCGGCTTTGGTACCTTACGACATGTCCGCCTTAACTTATGCCGTGAAGTATTACCCACACTATCTAGATACCGCTTCTGTTGGAAAATTTATCGTTCCGATTCAACCAAAATATCATAATGATCTTTTTGCAGATACCAGTGATGTGGCTAGGAGTTTGTTCGCCCATGATCCGAGTCAGTATAGTGCGCAGTCAAATACGATTAAGAAGGCATATATCTGCCATGCTAATACAACTCAAATTCAGGCTGGAGATCTTGTACTTTTTTATAGAACTCATGACCGCAAAAATATTGAATGTATAGGGGTCATTGAGCAAACATATCGTGGTCGAGAGATTGACAAGGTTTTGCCTCTTGTCTCAAAACGTACGGTTTATTCGCGAGAAGAGATCGGGCAATGGCTCCAAAAAGACACGTTGGTTATCCTTTTTCGTTTTATCCGCGATTTTACCCCAATCAACCGAAATGTTCTTGCCGAGGCAGGTATTAAAGAGCCAATCCAGTGCATCCGGAAAATTTCACACGAACAATATCTGCATTGCTTTTCAAGGTTCCAGATTCAATGACTAAAGCTATATTAATTTCAATCCATCCTGAACATGTTGCCAACATTCTAAACGGCACAAAGGTGTTTGAGTATCGTAAAGTTATGCCAACACGGGATGTTTCACATATGGTGCTGTATTGCACTACCCCCATCAAGAGAGTGGTTGCTGTCGCCGAAATTGTCGGGCGACTGGTAGGGGCACCTTCCAGGATCTGGTCAAAGACCGCCTATGCTTCCGGCATCACCCGCAAGTTTTATAGAAACTATTTTTCCGGACAAGAAAATGCAGGAGCATTTGAACTGGGTAACGTCTATAAATTATCTGACCCACTGGAGCTTTCCAAGCTGACTAGTTGTAAGGTCGCTCCACAGTCATTCTGCTACCTGAATACTCGTGACACTAAGCTGATTCTCCAAAGAGCAGCAGCTTTTCCCGCCACACAGCCTTCGTTTCTTTTTGTAGGCGGTATTCACGGCGTAGGAAAAACGACTATATGCCAGAAGGCATTTGCGCCACTTGGCTATTGCTGCATGACGGCCAGCTCTTTAATGGCTTCCGATGGACCCCGGCCTGATAAAAACAAACGGGTCGATGATGTGCCGGGAAACCAGACGGCGCTTATTGAACAACTCTCTGTGAAAAGGCAGAAGCACAATCGTTTACTCCTTGATGGACATTTTACAGTGCTCAACAGACTAAGTAAGATTGAGCCAATTAATATCAGCGTTTTTCAGGAAATGAACCCTTCCGGATTACTTCTTATTAAGGGCGATTCCAAGGAAATCTCAGTAAGTTTGAGCAAACGCGATGGAGAGAAATGGACAATCAGTTTTCTTAAGTCACTTCAAAGGGCGGAAGAGCTGCATGCTCGTAAAGTTGCAATCGAGCTTAATATTCCCTTGCGGATAGTTAACCGCAATGACAAACCTGTATCTATTGCTAAAATAGCGTCTTCAATTGGGAGAACAGATCAGCCTTAGATATTAATATACTTATGGCTCCGGATCGTAATGAAGGCCACGGATAGTATCCTAAAAAGCAGTCTCTTCCTTATTCTCAACAATTCATCTGAACCAGCGAAGGTTGAATTTTGGGCTTACTAATCATCATCCTGATATTGTTAATGCTCCTTCTGACTGCGGTTTCCGGGGTGTTGATCCCGGGCATGCTTGATCATGCCGGGTGAAATCGAGTCCGACGAGCTACTAAGCCGGAGTCCGGCCTGTGAAATGATGTTTTCGAGGGTTGGACGCGCGGGAGATGTGGGGGATGGTTCTACTTTCCGGAAGTGTGCCTGCCTGGGTGCTTCGGCGCGCCCGGTGGTCGCGCCCTACCTATTGCGCCCCGGCGGTCGCGCCCTAGCCCATTGCGCGCGGCGGTTGTGCCCGGCCCCATTGCGCCTCCCATCGCGGGCGGGCGTTTGAGGCCCTGACGGGTGGGCCTTTTTGCGGGCGGAGGGGGGCGGTTCCAGGGGTTGGAAAATGCGGCGATGGGCCGCCGGAGGCGTTTCGGGGTTAAAGTATTTGAAAAATCCACGAATGGCACATCCGATGCTAACGTTTAGGCCTTGACCAATTATGCCGTTTTGTCACATTGTTTCTCGATTTTACAAGAGACCAATTTAGTTAAAGGAAAGTCAATATGTTGAACCGGGCCATGGGAATGTTTTCCAGCGATATAGGAATCGATCTGGGAACTGCGAATACATTGGTGTACGCGAGGGATCGCGGCATCGTGATTCGTGAGCCTTCGGTAGTGGCGGTGCAGGCCGGCACGAACCGGGTATTGGCGGTGGGCGACGAGGCCAAAAGGATGCTCGGCCGTACCCCAGGCAACATTGTGGCTATCCGCCCGCTGAAGAGCGGAGTGATCGCCGATTTTGAAGTTACCGAGGCGATGCTCCGCTATTTTATTCAGAAGGTTCACAGCAGAAAGAGGATGGTAAGGCCGAGGGTCGTGATTGCGGTCCCAAGCGGCATTACCGAGGTGGAAAAGCGCGCAGTGAAGGATTCCGCAATGCATGCGGGTGCGCGCGATGTGTTTTTAATTGAAGAGCCGATGGCCGCCGCGATTGGAGTGGGCCTGCCTGTACAGGAACCCGCCGGTAATATGATCGTGGATATCGGGGGAGGCACGACGGAAGTCGCTGTGATCTCCCTCGCCGGTATTGTTTACAGCCGGAGTGTGCGCGTCGGCGGCGATGAGATGGATGAGGCGATAATTCAGCATATTAAGCGGGAATACAATTTGTTGATTGGAGAGAGAACCGCCGAAGAGATTAAGATTACGATGGGATCGGCCCTGACGACCGGTGACGAGAGCACCATGGAAGTCAAAGGGCGCGATCTGGTGGCCGGGCTGCCGAGGACGCTGACCATCAGCTCCGAAGAGGTACGCCAGGCATTGCAGGAACCGGTGAATGCCATTGTGGAGGCGGTGCGGGTTACGCTCGAACGCTGCCTCCCTGAACTGTCGGCCGACCTGGTCGACCGCGGCATGGTACTGGCCGGCGGCGGGGCGTTGCTCCGTGGCCTGGATGTGCTTATTTCGGAGAAAACCGCCCTGCCTGTGCATGTGGCGGACGATCCGCTGAGTGCTGTGGCCGAGGGTACCGGCATTGTCCTGCACGAAATTAATTTCCTTCGTAAAATGGCGGGTCCGAACAGCTAATACGGATCGGTGAGACCCATATCCCCGCATCGGCTGATGCGTCTGTCCTCCCGGTAGGGATGGATAGTGTTGAGGAACAAAAAAATTGTGTATGCCGCAGCAATCGGCCTGGTGCTGGTTGTGGTGTTCGTTCCGCTTCCTTCATTGACCCTCAAGGGTAAAGGGGCGGTGCGTGGTGCGATGGCACCGGCCGAACGGGGCG
>JBFJYX010000078.1:0-10255 GCA_041622415.1 Pontiella sp. | reverse complement strand
GGCTTCAGGATATTATCGATGTTGAAACGCAGACGCGGGAAGCGGCCGAATTTGAAACCAATCTGGGCGATGTGGACCAGCTTCTGGTGCATGCCAACGATGCGCCGGTTGTGCGTTATGTGAACCTGCTGCTGATGGAAGCCGTCCGCGACGGCGCCTCGGATATTCACTTTGAGCCCGCGGAAAATTCATGCACCGTGCGGCTGCGTATTGACGGCACCCTGCATGTGGTGACCCCGCCGCCGAAGTCTCTGTATCAGGCGGTGGTAACCCGTATTAAAATTCTGTCCGAGATGGACATTGCGGAGCGTCGCCTGCCGCTGGACGGCCGGTTCAAGTTTAAGTTTTCCGGCCGCGTGGTCGATGTTCGTGTCTCCTCGATGCCGCTGGTGTTCGGCGAAAAAGTGGTGATGCGTATTCTGGACAAAGAGAGCCTGCTGCTGAATCTCGAGGATATCGGATTTGAAGGGCAGAAGCTGAAGCGCTTCAAGGAAATCCTCGGCATGCCGAACGGAATTGTGCTGCTGACGGGCCCGACCGGTTCGGGTAAAACCACCACGCTCTACAGTGCGCTTCAGATCCTGAAAAGCCCGACCCGGAATGTCCAGACGGTGGAAGATCCGGTGGAATACCTGATTGAGGGCATCAACCAGATGCCGACCCGGCCGAAGATCGGCCTGACCTTTGCGGAATGTCTGCGCCACATTCTGCGCCAGGACCCCGATGCGGTAATGATCGGCGAAATCCGCGATTCGGAGACCGCTGAGATTGCCATGCGGGCGTCGTTAACCGGTCATATTGTTTTGAGCACCCTGCATACGAATGATGCTACGTCATCCTTCAGCCGCCTGAGAGATATCGGCATTCCGTCGTACCTGACTGCGGCCACCATGCGCCTGATTATTGCGCAGCGCCTGGTGAAAACCATCTGTCCGAACTGCAAGACGGTCTATCAGCCCGATGCGGCTGAAATGGAGTGGATCAAGCCGGTCTATCCGGATGCGGAGAACTGGACGTTCTATCACGGCGCCGGATGTAATCAGTGCCGCGACAGCGGGCTGAAGGGGCGGCGGGCCATTTTTGAATTTCTCGAAGTGACCCCGGGTATCCGGGAACTCGTTCATGAAGAGGTGGACGACCTGACCCTGCGCCGGAAGGCGATTGCGGAGGGGATGCAGACCCTGGCGGAGAATGGGTTCCAGCGCGTCCGGGAAGGGCATACAACCATCAGCCAGGCAATTAATGTATGTATGGTCGATTAGACAGGATTGAATTATGGCTGCGTTCAGTTACATAGCAAAAACAAAAGACGGCGAAGAGGTGCGTTCATCCCTGGAGGCATCCAACCGGCTTGAAGCGCTGGAGACGCTGCGTAAAAAAGGGCTGACCGTCATTGATCTTTTCAGTGCGGAACCGAAGAAGAGTGCGCCGAGCGTTGCTCCGAAGAAAAGTGCACCGATGAATGCGGCGCCGGAAGCCAAAAAGCGCCGGACGCTGTCCTTCACCTCAAACGTTAAAATGACCGACCTGGCGATCTTCTGCCGGCAGCTGGCGATTTCGGTGAATGCGGGGGTTCCGCTGCGGGATGCCATTGAGGGTATCGGCATGGAGCTGGAGCATCCGGTGCTGAAACGGGTGAGCGGCGAAATGGTCAGTCAGCTTCATGATGGACAGAGTTTTTCGGAGGTGGTCGCATCCCATCCGAAGATTTTCAACGAGATGTTTTACGGATTGATCAAGGTGGCCGAGGAAGCCGGTAAACTGCCGGATACGCTGACGCAGCTGGCCGACTATCTTGAACGGGCCGACCGCCTGCAGCGGCACATCAAGGCGATGGCGGCGTATCCTATTTTTATCGGCGTATTCTTTGTCATCGTCTGCCTGATTATGACGCTGTTTATTCTGCCGCAGTTTACGGATATTTTCGGCGGGTTCGGCGCGGACCTGCCGTTCTTTACGCGGCTCGTTTTTTCCGTGAACGATTTCTTCGTCAACAATTTCCTGTTGATCTTCCTGGGCACCATTGCCGTGGTGACGGGGGTGGTCTTCTACGGCCGGACCGAGTCCGGGGCCTACCGCAAGGACTGGCTGAAGCTCAATATGCCGTATGCGGGGGGCTGCCTGAAAAAATATATCCTGGCGCGCTTCTGCCGCAGCCTGTCGATCATGGTGAACAGCGGGGTGCCGATTTCCAACGCGCTCGAAATCTGTGCAGACGCCACCGGCAACCAGCTGATTAAGCGCAATGTGATGGGCGTGCGCGAAATGATTATGACCGGCAACCGCATTGCGGCCAGTCTGGAAAAGACCGGGATCTTTCCGGGGCTGATTGTCCGCATGGTTTCGGTGGGCGAGGATTCCGGCCAGCTGCCGGAGGTGCTGGACAATGTGTCCGATCTTTACGAGGACCAGGTGGAGGTTTCGATCATGACGTCCATGGCGCTTTTCGAACCGCTGATCATCTGCGTGTTCGGGGCGTTTATCCTGATGATTGTTTTAGCGATTTATCTGCCGATCTTTACCGTTTCGATGAGTGTGAAGTAGACCGGGGAAGGAGCGTTATGGATGTAGAGAGCGAGACCTTGCAGAAAAAATGAATTTCCAAGGACTGGAAAAGATAATGACGCGGACTGGGGTGTCTGCGATGAGTGAAAATAAGCAGTAACAACAAGGAGAATACCATGCATACCAAGAAAAACAAAAAGTCAGGTTTCACGCTGGTGGAACTGATGGTTGTGGCGATCATCGTAGCCATTCTGGCCGCCGTAGCCATCCCGCTCATGTCGGGGAACAAAGCCCGTGCAGCAGCTACTGAAGCACAGGCTGCATGCAGCACCATCCAGACCGCAGTCCGTATGGGCCAGGCCGAAGGCAGTGCCTTTGAAACCACCATTGATGACCTCCCGGGCATCAATCCCGGCGATCTTCAGGGTAACTACTTCGACCATGATGACTATTCCATTGCCGGTGCGTACAGTAACTATACGATTACGGCTTCCACCGATAATGATAAAGACGGCATCAACGGTTCTGTTACCATGCAGAACAACGGGGGTGACATCACCTGGGGCGGAACACTGTTAGACTAAGCTGTGCACGATTTCGGGAGGGGCCGTGCTGAGCGGCCCTTACCCGAGACGGCTTGATACTTTATACAAAGCTGGATACTCAGAATGAGCAAAGAAAACATAGCCGGAATTAATATAGCCGAAGGTGTGGTGAGCGCCTCACGGCTGGTGAGACGCGGGCGTCATAAAATTGCCATGACCCACGGCGGTTGGCTGGAATATGAACCGGATGCCACGGACGAGAACATTGTGCAGGTGATTCGGCGGCTCTGGAAAATCTGCCGCATGCCGACGCGTACGGTCTGTGTCGGGTTTCATACCCGCTCGCTCTGCCTGAAATATTTTAAATATCCGGATCTCGCCCCGCGCGAACTGACCTCGGCGCTGAATCTTGAAGCGGAGGAAACGTTGCAGCTGCCGCCCGAGGAAATTGCCATGGACTGGCATTTGAACCGCCCTAAAAATGATCCCTATACCCAGTTGGGAGAACAGCTGCACGGTGTGCTGGTGGCGGTGAGCAAAAAGGAAGTCAATAACCAGCTGAACCTGGTGAAACGGGCCGGACTGTTACCGGTCCTCACGGATGTCGGCTGTACCTCGCTGTGTAATCTGTTTCTTGCGCTCCGCGGCGACAAGGTGAATGAACATAACGCGGTCTGCGTTGTGAATCTTGCGCGGTACAGCGCCGACATTTCCATCCTTTTCAACGATCATTACATTTATCCCCGCACCATCATTACCCGCTCCTCGGAGTGGTCGAGCAAAGTGCAGTACCTGATCGAAAATATTTCGGACGCGTTGCTTTATTATCATGTCAAAGTCGATAAAACGCCGGTGACGCAGTTGGTGTTAACCGGTTTTGTGCCGTCGGATCCAGAATTCGTTGCGCAGGTTCATGATACGATTGGCCTGCCAACGGAAGTATGGAGCCCGCTGAAAGACGATAACTTTACGGTCAGCCGGGGGGTTAAATCATCCAGAGACCGCAGTGTGATTTCCCCGCTGATGACGACCAGCCTGGGCCTGGGATTGAGGAATACGTAATGAGTCGAATCTCGAATCTTGAATATCAAATGCTGATTTTCGGGGCTGCGACCGCCTTTCAACGCGCAGCCACCGGCTGCGGGTTCCGGGCGGAAAACCAGCGAAAATCGAAAATCGAAAACCGGAAATCTTATTATGCCTGCTGATTTTCAAATTAATCTGGCCAGGAAGCTGACGAGTTCGGCCGACGAACGGAAACAGTTTCATAATGGCATCCTGATCTATCTGGTCTGCTGTGCGGTTCTGCTGGTGTTGACCGCGTATCTGACGAGTATCAACCTGCAGGCCTTCATGCAGAACCGCGCGGAGCGCAACCAGCTCGCCGCCGTCATCAGTGCGGAAAACGGCATCAGCAAATCGATGTTCCGGAATCCGGAACAGTCTTATGTGCAGCTGGACGGGTATTCCCGGAAGTTGACCACGCTGAAGCAGCTGCTCGGCCAGCGCGTCCAGCTGCTGCCGGTGGTGTACAATCTGTTTATAGAGCTCCCGCAGGGCGTGGCGCTTCAAAGCCTGTCCGCCGATACAGCCAAGGTCGAATTCGGTCTGGTGATGCCGACGCCCTCCGGGGATGCCGGGGATCCGGTAAAAGTGCTGCGGGCGGCCTGGGAGTCGAACCCGGAGCTGAAAAAGCGCGTGGAAACCATTCGGCCGGTCACCGGTGAGCGGCGGAAAGTCGGTTCTGAAATGAAATTTTATGTGCAGTTTGAGTGCATATTGAAGTAGTGGGCAGGGAATATGGATATCGGTAAATTTAAAGCAAGTCGCGGTCGGTTGACCGCATGGATATTGATTCCGCCCGTGCTGATTGTGGGCTTGGGACTAACGTCGTTTGCCCTCAAGCTTCAGTCGGAATGGCAGCTGGAACGCACGAAGGTGCTTTGCGAACTGCTGCCGCGGGTCGTGAATGCCCGTATCGCGGCGGACCAGATGTTCGCCGAATTCCGGGCGTCTGAATCCGATACCATCGGCAACGAAGACGAATTGATTTCTTATCTGCAGAACGCGGCGCATCAGGCGGATTTCACGGTGGATTCGCTGAAGGTTGAGCGCCGGGATTCATCGGCCGGCAGCAGTGCGGCGGTTCTGACGGCCACGGTGAAAGGTACCGGAAGTTTCCTTTCGGTGCAGACCCTCATGAGTGATGTTTCCATGCGGCAGCACCTGCTGTCGGAAAGCTCCCTGCAGATCACTCAGGGCGGTAAAGACGCGGATGCAACCAGTTGCCGGGCGGTTATCCGTTTCGAGCTGATTCTGTTTGATCACGGGTCGATCGGGGGAGGGGCCTGAGATGAGCGCAAAAATTAAAAAGATTTCGGTAGCGACGCCCTACAGGGAAGAGACGATCAGGATTCCGGTCCTGATCACCATTTTGGCTGTGGCGTTGATCACGGTGCCACTGGTGATGTGGATTTTAAAAATCAATAACGAAGGCACACGGTCGGCCAACGTTGCCCGGTTTGACTCGCTGATTGCCAGTGTGAACAAAGATGTTCGAACGGTGCGGGCGCTGCTGGGCAATGATGCGGCGGAACTGGCGGCCATGCGCGACGCGCGGAACGCGGCGGTGGTTACGCTGATCGTGCCGGAGGTGGTGATTGTTGAAGAAAATTCGAGGGACCAGAACATTAAACCGTTGCAGGTTGAAATGGACGGAATCTACTGGAGTCCGAGCAAACCGCTGGTCTCATTAAACGGCGATACGTACCGCGTCGGGGATATTATTCAGGGCTACGAAATTATCAGCATCGGAAAAACGGCGGTGCATTTTCAGGCCGCGGATGGAACCGAAGTGGTGAAAGACATGTATGATGATCTGCTGAAAGGCAGTAGACAGTAACCGGACAGGCGGTTTGAAAAGCAGTCATGAAAAAGAACGGCCGAAAAAAAAGCGGGGCAACCCTCATCGAAGTCATGTTGGCGCTGATCCTTCTCGCCATCATGGCCACGGCCGTTCCGTTGGCGCTGCAGTATCCGCGCCAGCTGATTGTGAATTCCCTCCAGCGCCAGGTCTCGGTGCTGGCCGCCACGGAAGCGTTGGAGCTGGCCCGGGCCTGGAACCCGGATGATCTTTCCGGCGGCTGGATCACGGCCGCGCAGAACCTGGGCAGCCGGTACGGCCTGAACGGCAGAACCGTCACGATCACGCCGACCGTCACGCCCAACGATGATATGGCGATTATCGCCGTGTCTGTGGATTATCCCGGATCCGGCGGTGACCCGGTGTATCTTGAAACCCGGATTTATGCTCCCTAGGAGGCGCGTTTTGGCTAAGACATCCAGAAAACAGGGGCTTTCCCTGGTCGAGCTGCTGGTCGCCATGACGGCCGTGGCCATTCTTGCGCTGACCGTGGGCGCACTCCTGACGTTGCCGATCCGGACCATCACCGGAAATGATGAACTCGTCCGGTTGAAAAACGATATGGGCATCGCCATGACCTATATCGCCGCCGATGTCCGGGAATCGGAATATAACGAGGTGGTCGCCTATTACGGCGACGGTATCCTGACGCTTCCGGCCAATCCGGTGCGCAGCTCCGTGATACAGTACCAGCTCGAAGGCGATGCCTTAAACCGATATGTCGATGGCAGCGGTCCGACCGCTGTCATTCCAGAAGGCGTGGATGCCTTCCGTTCATGGCCGACCAATGATACATCCTCCGGGATTCAGGGCATTGGTCTGCATATTGAAATAACCAGCGGCGGTGGGGTTCCGCTTGATCATGACAGTTTCATTCATACGAGGAACTAAAATGAAAACCTCAACAGATACAGTTTATACTTCGCCATCGGATTCCAATCATCGGAAACAGGAGGGCGCGGTGCTCGGCATCATGGTGGTCATTATGCTGGGTGTCATCTCCCTGACCCTGATTCTCTTTATGACGGCCCAGCACAGCGGCCGCGAAGCCATTTATGCGGAGAAAAGTGCACAGGCGTTCTGGCTGGCGGAAGCCGCCATTGAGCAATGCCGCAGCAGCGACGACGGCGGTGAAGTGGCGCTGTCCTACAGCGCGGCTATTTCGGACGGGCGATATGAAGTGATTGTGGATCCGGCGGACCCCACAGCCCGGATTGCCACCGCTTCCGTATCGTATAACGGAGAGCGGGTTACGCGCCGCATCCGGTTTTATCCGGACTTCAATCTGTTTGATACGCCGTTCTATGTCGGGAATGGGCGCGACAATGACGATGAGTATACCCTCCATCTCCTCGGCGAGCAGGACGGCACAACCATGGGGCCACCGACTCCGGTCAGAAATCAGAATATCTATGGCGGGAACGATGTCATCGAGGGCGACCCGGAAGTGAATGGTAACGTGTTCATGCAGGACGACAGCGCCATTATCCCGGATTCCAACGGCGAGTTTTCAGGCAACCTCTATCGCAGCGGATCGTTGGTTATGCAGGATTCAGCCTATATCTCGGGCAGCGAATATTCCTGGCAGGGCAGTGCGGCCCCGAATTTGGCGTCCATGGGCTATACCACCAACAACACCTATGATGTGGCTCAGATCTTCAATGATGCCGGAATCGTTTCCGGCCGTCTGCCGGATACCCATCCGCTCGCAAGTGTGCTGCATGTGGTCAAGAATCCCTCGGACCGTTCAGACGAGTGCGCCGTGACACCCGGCGACGACTTTTTCTTTGAGCAATCGAACGTTACGGATTTTACGGGCGCCAACAGTGTGGATACCGCAGCGTCGCCCCTGAACCTCGGGGAAGACGTCACCTATTATGTAGACGGGGAAGTGTGGTTCCATTCGAGTCAGACCTATGGTTTTGAAATTGATGGGCAGGCGATTATTGTGTCGACCTACGACATCCATATCAGTGACAACCTGGCCTATAAGGATGCCTCGTCCGACGGGGATATGCTGGCGCTGGTGGCGATGGGCAGCCTGGATTCCGTTACCGGAGAGCTGGCTTGGAATGCCGCCGATGGCGATTATGTCGGTGGCGATATCTTTTTCGGGGATCCGGATTACGGAACGCTCTATACCTGCGATGCGTTCATGTTTGCCAACGATGATTTTATGTACAACACCACAGCCTCAAGCGGGGAACAGGCAGAGCCTGAATCGGGCTTCAAGGTGTTCGGCAGTTTTATGGCCATCGACCGCGTGGTGCTTCAGCGGGACTGGTTCACCACCGCTGAATATGATGATGGCGTGACCTCCCGCAATGTATACAAGGACAACGAGACCGGGAACTGGTACTTTTCAGATACCGGGGAGCAACTGGGCACCGACCTGGTCAGCGACCTGGAAAACGAACAATCCCGCGCCGCGCTCTACAGCGAAGGGGAATGGATTGATAAAGAGCTCTATGAAAGCACCGGCGCGCGCGTTGTGGTGGGGGAGGATTATATCCGCCACTATGCCATGGTGGCCGGTTACGACAACCGGATCACCGAAGCGGGAAACTATATCAGCCTGCTGCCGCAGGGCAGCAGCACCTTCAGTCACCGCATCCGGAACTGGACTGAGATCGATTAGGGCCGCAACCCGCTATTAAAGCAGAACGCCGTCGGGTACCGCGCCTTCATCGTTCGGGTCCCACCAGCGGCCCGGTTCGGCGCCGATATATTTAATGCTCTTGGTGGTCATGCGGTTGCCGCGGCTCTTCACCCCTTTAACCGCAATATCCGCCGGGTTGAAGCGCTGCTGATGAATCCGCTGGCCTTTGGCCGGATTGTATTTCACATAAATGGCTTCCGGGGTGCCTTCGACCAACAGCTGCAATTTGGATTTTTCGCCCTGGCTCATGTAATACTCGCGGTTCATGATGGCGCCGCCGATTTTGAAACGCTTCAGGTAGGTGATGCGCGAATCCGTGTAGACACAGGTGAACTGCTTTTCGCGGTCAAACACTTCAATCCGTTCCAGCGTGCCGTCGACAAAGATTTTATCCGGAGGCTGAACCACTTTATACTGCCCGTTCTTCAGCACAATCAGCAGCTTGTCGAGTGAGGAGCACTGGAGGATTTCATCGCCCTTCACGCTGGTGCCGATAAAGCCGTTTTCATCCTGCTTGATCGAAAGCTCCGACGCGGTCAGCTCGCGCACATCCGCCTCTTTGAAGCTGGTGGATTTGGTGCGGCGGGGGAATTCGTCCTTATACGTTTTGATCAGCCGTTTAATGTAGCGGATCGTATAGCCGTTGAGGGCATTGAGGTCTTTTTCAACCTGCTCGAGTTCGGCCAGGATCTCTTCAATATCCTTGCGGTTTTTCTCGATGTCGAACAGGGAGATGCGTTTGATGCGCACACCCAGCAGCATCTCGATATCGTCGTCCACAATGGCACGTTTCAGCTGGCCTTTAAACGGGTCGAGGCCTTTGTAGATGGCCGCGTAAACGGCTTCGTAGGTTTTGCACTGCTCGATCTTTTTATAAATGCGGTTTTCCACAAAGATCTGCACCAGGGTTTTGTTATGGAAATCATCCAGCAGCTTGCTCAGCTTGAGGTTGAGTTCCCCCTCGAGGATCAGGAGAAGCTGGCGGACATTCTCGCGCAGCACTTCATCCACATTCATTTCCACCGGCCGGTTGTCGCGCAGGCAGATCAGCCGGCTGGAAACGGACGTCTCGCACTTGGTGAACGCGTAGAGCGTTTCAATCACTTTGTCCTGCGTGGCCCCCTGCGACAGGGTCAGTTCAATCTCCACCTTTTCAGCGGTAAAATCGTCGATGTTACGAACCGGGACCTTTTTCTTTTTCACCGCATCTTCAATCGAAGACATGAGGCTGTCGGTGGTGACGCCGTGCGGAACTTCCGTGATCACCACGCGGTTGTTTTTGCGCGGCGTAATTTTTGCGCGCAGCTTCACTTTCCCGTTGCCCTTATTGTATTCCGACACATCCATGAGGCCGCCGGTCAGGAAGTCGGGCAGCAGGTTCAGCTCAACGGGGCTGCGTTTCTTTTCGCGGAGGATTTCAATCTGGGCCTCCAGCAGCTCAATAAAGTTGTGCGGAAGAATGCTGGTGGAGAGGCCGACGGCAATCCCGTCAGCGCCGAGCATCAGCATCAGCGGGAGTTTGCACGGCAGGGTAACCGGTTCCTTGTTTCGTCCGTCATAACTCGGAATCCACTCGGTCAGCTCCTTGTTGAAAATCTCGTTGCGCGCCAGGTTGGTCAGGCG
>JBFJYX010000077.1:0-10405 GCA_041622415.1 Pontiella sp. | reverse complement strand
CGCGGTGGGATTTGCCCGCGAAGGACCAGAGCTGGTTGGCACGCAGGCCGAAGGTGAACGGGCCGGCTTCGCCATGAGCCGCGGCCGCGAGGCCGGCGCTCCATTTGCGGGTGCCGAGCTGCGGGTCGGTGGCGGTCGGAATCTGAAAGGACGGACCCAGGCCGAGGGTCCAGCGCGACCAGCCGGCCGGCACAAAAAAACTTTCGTAGGTGGTGTCGCCGAGGCCCCATGAATCTTTTTCTCCGGACGCGCGGCCGGGCTGATAATTGACCGGCAGGTCGAGCCGGCTGATCAGGTTCCAGTCTTTGGAAACAGAGGCCGCCATGGCGGGGCGGATCGAGGTGGTGTAGTTCACCGCGTCGCGGCTGCCGTATTCAAAATCGAGCCGCGTTTGCAGTTCGTATTTCATCAGGTCGGCCAGCGGGTTCTGCGCCTGTCGGGCCCGGAACGACTGTTCGTCAGCCAGGGTCCGAAGCCCGCCGAGACACAGGGTGCATAGCATGAGAAAACGTATCATCAGAAATAGACGCCTGCCGTGAAGGCGAAGCCGTCCCAGTCGCCGGCCACATATTTCGCTTCGAGAAACAGCCGGGTTTCCGCATTGAGGTCAAACATGGCCCCGCCGCCGATATTCACGCCGGCGCGGTTGTATTTGTTCTGGACGGCCCAGTCGAGGCCGGCCAGCGGATACAGCTGAATCCCGGCGTCGGGATTGAAAAACCAGTGGAAATCGGCATCGAACCGGCCGGTAACCTTGTGCTGGTTAAAGAGGCCGGCCTGCAGCGCAATGCCGTATTGCAGCTCCGGGCCGAAGACAAAATCCTTGCGGGCCTGCGCCCCGGCCTCCCCGTCAAAGAACCCGAGCCCGATGCCCCAGCCGCGCGGCTCCGCAAATGAGGACGCGGTCGTCAGCAGGAGGAGATAAATAACGGTGTGCAGTCTTCTTTTCATGATGCACTCAGCTTACGGAAGCTGATCCTCAAGTCAAAGCAGAAAGAGGCCGGCGCCCGGGCGATAAGGCTTGCATGAAGACGCCCCGGCTTGTCTCTTATGGAGACAACATTTTTCCAATGCCTGGAAACCAGGCCCTAACCCGGAGATCATTCATGATGACGAAACGATTTTTAAAGTGGTCGTGCTGCGCCCTGCTGGTTTTGCCGATGGGCGGATGCGATACCATCCGCCGCGAGCAGGAAAGGGAAATGAACCACACCGTCGACAGCACCGTGGCCAAAATGGTGCTGGAACATTCGGCGCTGCAGTCGCGGCTGAGTTATGCCCCGGGCTATCTGGTGATCAAACGCTCGGGCTCGGGAATTCCAATGGTTGGAAGACGCGGCATCGGCGTTGTGACGGATTCGAAGTCGCAGCAGCGCACGAATATTCGCCTGCTGGAACTGGAGATCGACGGCGGCTGGGGCGTGGGCGATTTTACCGGGCTCTACCTTTTCCAGTCCCCGGAAGATCTGCAGCAGGCCTCCACCAACCGCTGGAGCGCGGAAAATGCCGGCGAAATTTTTGTGAGCGCCGATGGGCGGCCCTCGACCGCCTACGCGGTGAAGCGGATTTCCATCGAGAAGAAAGACTAATCCTGCGGCGGGGCGGGGTTGCGCTGCCGCCCCGGGGCCAGCGCGCGCCGCACAATATAAAATCCGGCGGACATCGCAAGCACGAGCGCCGCGACGGCAAACATCATGTCCGGCGTGACGGTTTTGTAGTCGAGAATGATCACCTTCCGGGCCACCGCCACGAGGGCGACCAGCAGGACCACCTCGACATGGATTTCATGTTTGCAAAGGTAGGCCTTGATCGTTTCGAGCAGCTCCAGGCCGATGACCACCATCAGGATAAAACCGAACACCTGCATCATCTCCTGCACATTCAGCAGCAGGAACGGCGGCTTCATCATTTCCTGCCAGAGGATGACGCCGACCTCAATGGTGGCCAGAAATACCGCCACCATCATGAACCCCATCAGGGTCAGCACAACTATACGTTCAAACAGATCGAGCAGCTTCATGTAAAATCCTTTCGAGGCCCCATTGTGAACATGAACCTGCATGGCTGGCAAGTAGCAAGCGCGGCAGTCTGATGCCGGCCGCCGTGCCCGCCGCCGTTTCCAATGACTGGAAATCAGGTTTTGAGCGGGCGGTAGCGGACACGGTGCGGGCTCCAGCTGTCGCCTTTGGATTTTTTCATGAATTCCCGGAAGGATTCATAGTTGCCCTCGTGCCAGATCACTTCGTCGCCTTCGAAGGCGAGGATATGGGTGGCGACGCGGTCGAGGAACCAGCGGTCGTGGCTGATCACCACGGCGCAGCCGCCGAAGTTCATCAGGCCCTCTTCGAGCGAGCGCAGCGTCGCCACATCGAGGTCGTTGGTCGGTTCGTCGAGCATCAGCAGGTTGCCGCCGCCCCTTAACAGCTTGGCCAGGTGGACGCGGTTGCGCTCGCCGCCGGACAGCACGCCGACTTTTTTCTGCTGTTCGGCCCCCTTGAAATTAAAGCGCGCGCAGTAGGCCCGTGAGCTCATCTCTTTGCCGCCGACTTCGATGGTTTCCTCGCCGCCGGAAATCTCTTCCCAGATGGTTTTGCCGGCATCAAGGTCGTCGCGCAGCTGGTCGACGTAGGAGATGTCGACGCTGTCGCCGAGCTCCAATGCGCAGTCGGTGACGTCTTCCGCGCCGATGATCATTTTGAAGAGGGTGGTTTTACCGGCCCCGTTGCCGCCGATAATGCCGACGATGCCGCCGGGCGGCAGGTCGAAGTTGACCTTATCGAACAGAAGGCGGTCGCCGAACGCTTTGGCGACATCGCGGGCCTGGACCACTTTCTGCCCCAGGCGTTTGCCGACCGGAATCTGGATGGCGAGGTTGTCCTCGGCGGTGTCGAATTCCTGGTTGGCAAGTTCGTCGTAGCGTTTAAGGCGCGCCTTGTTTTTGGTGAGGCGGCTGGAGGCGTTCATGCGGACCCATTCGAGTTCCTGCTTCAACATTTTTCTGCGGGAGGCATTCAGTTTCTGGGTCTGTTCGGCGATCAGCTGTTTCTGTTCGAGCCACGCTTCATAGTTGCCCTTGTAGGGGAAGGCCCGGCCGGCATCGAGCTCGAGAATCCATTCGGTGACGTTCGAGAGGAAGTAGCGGTCATGCGTCACGACAATCAGTGTGCCGGTAAAGCGCTTCAGGTGTTCCTCCAGCCAGCCGACCGATTCCGCATCGAGATGGTTGGTCGGTTCGTCGAGCAGCAGCACATCCGGATTCTGCAGCAGCAGGCGGCACATGGCCACCCGGCGTTTTTCACCGCCGGAGAGCACATTCACCGGCTGGTCGCCTTCGGGCAGGCGCAGCGCGTCCATGGCCATCTCCACCTGCCGGTCGATTTCCCAGAGGTTGGCGGCATCGATTTCATCCTGCAGTTTGGCGACTTCGTCATTCAGCTTATCCGATTCCTCATCGGAAATATCGCAGCCGAGCAGCTCCCAGATTTCGTCGTAGCGGTCGAGCTTGGCCTGCTGTTCGGCCACGCCCTCCATCACACATTCCTGCACGGTTTTGCCGGGCGTCAGTTCCGGCTCCTGTTCGAGGTATCCGATTTTGGCATTCTTCGCGATGATGCACTGGCCCATAAATTCGTCGTCGAGCCCGGCCATAATTTTCAGCAGGCTCGATTTGCCGGAGCCGTTGCCGCCGATCACTCCGATGCGCGCGCCGAAAAAGAACGACAGGTTCACATCGTCGAGAATGGTTTTGGCTCCATGCTGCTTGGTCAGGTTTTCAAGGGTGTAAACATATTCTCCAGCCATGGGAATTCTCCGAAAGGTACACTGATTTTCACCACAGAGGACACGGAGGTCACAGAGAAAAAATCAAAGTCATGAATCCCGGTGAACGCTGCGTTCTCGGTGGTATTACTCTATTTAAATTGAAGCGGAGGTTTTACCTGTGGGCACAAAAAAGGGCAAGCCCGCGGCCTGCCCTTTTGCTGAAGTGTTCCTGTCTATGGAAGTTCGTCGGGCAGGGGCGGTTCGGGCATCCAGTTGCCGCGGTCGTCGGGGCGGAAGATGACGCGCATTTCGCGGGCTTTTCCGTCCTTCAGGTATTTAAGGCGGAAGGGCTCGGCGGTGGGATGCTGCTGGCCTTCGGGCAGGGACATGTTGGAAACCTGAACCCCGGGATATTTTTTGCGGAAGGTATACATGGCTCCGCGCGGATTCGGCCGGACCTGCAGCAACAGTTCATGCGCTTCGGGCATATCCAGCTCGATCATGGCATTATAAAACGGGGTGTCGTACAGGTTTTCACCGGCTTCAATCCGCCGGCCAAAACTGCTGAGCACGGCCTGCGAAGCGCGCGGGTCGTCGTCGATATCCACCAGAATCCTGGCGGCGCGGGCGGCCAGTTCGAGGTCCTCGTCGTTAACGGCCGCGAGCAGGGGTAATTTGGCGCGCTCTTTATAGGCGCGCAGTTTGCGGAAGGCCAGCGTACGGCGGGTTTCGGCATTCCTTGTTTCGGAGCTCGCCATCTGCCCGATGAGCAGGGGAATGATTTCGCGGTCCGGGCGGAAATCGCCGGATTTAAGCAGGCTCTCTGTCGCGGTGCCGGTGTTGTTGAGCAGTCCGGCTTCGCGGTTGTTTTGCCGGAACTCCGGATTGAGTGCGGTGGCGGCGGCCCAGAGGTCGAGCGACCAGGCCGGGGCGCCGGCCCAGCTGCTGCGGCCGCTGAGCCACTTTGCGGCCTCGGGCTGCACGCTGCCGGCGGCCGCCAGCACCTGCGCCGCCACGGGTTCGCCGATCTTTTCCAGGGCCTGGAGCGCGTATTCCCGAATGCCGGCGTCGGAATGCGACAGCGCGTCAATCAACGCCGGTTCACATCCATCAATCTGCGCCAGTTTCTGTACTTCGGATTTCTGAATATCGGGTTGCGGATCGACGGCCAGATCGGCCAGCATATACCAGACGAGATCGCTTCCGGCGGCTGGAACCTGACGGAGGGCATCGAGTACGGCGAGGGCGCTGCGGCGCTCAAAATCGTTGGCGCTGCGGAGGGTCTGTATGACATGGGGAGCGACTGCGGGCCCGATTTCGATCAGTCCGGCGGAGGCTTCGTTCCGGACTTTCGGGCTTTCATCGCCCAGCACCGCGAGCAGCGGCTGCATGGTCGCTTCGCTGCCGATCTGCCGAATGGAGGTGACGCTGGCGCCCCGCAGGCGGACCGAGCCTTTTTGCGAGGAATCGGCCAGTGCCGGAATCGCCCGGGGCGCGCCGATTTTTCCGAGCGAAACGGCGGCCTCCACGGCAACGGCTTCGTAGGGGTCGTTGAGTGCCGTGATCAGCGCATCCGCAGAATCAGCCGACTTCAGTTCGCCGAGGGCCCGGGCCGCCGTGAGCCGGGCCGGATCGGTATCAAAGGTGACGGCCTGCGTCATGTAGGGTTCAATGGCGGGGGTGCCGATCGCCGCCAGTGCATCAAGGGCGGCATGTACAATCACGACGTCCGGATCTTTGAGGAGGGCGCCGAGGGCATTCACCGCATCTGCGGCCCCGATTTCGGCCAGCGCCTTGATGGCTTCCAGCCGCATGAACTGCCGTTCATCCCCGAGGGTTTTAACGAGCTTGCCGGTGTTTTTTTCGGCCTTCCATTTTGCGATGTCCTCGGGCTTGGTATCGCACCCGGTCAACGCCATTACACATACCGCGAATGCTGCGCATGTCCATCGATGTAAATGCATAATCTCCTCCAGTACCTGATCCGCAAACGACCGCCACCATTGGCGGCGGTTGTACTTTTTTTGCGTATTCGGGGAGGGTTAGGCAAGTGTTAAGGATGCATTTACTGCATGGCCGGCCGCTCATCCGGCAGGGGCGGGTTCGGAATCCAGTTTCCCTCTGCGTTCATCGTGAAGGTAACGATGAGCTCGCCGATGCGCCCGCGGTCGATAAAACCGATCCGGAAATTGACCGGCTGATCAGGTTCGGTGGAGGTGTCTTTGGTTTCGGCACTGACCGGACGGATGTCGGCATATTTGCGATCAAACACATGCATGGCCCGGTCCGCATTCGGCCGGATTTTCAGCAGCAGGGGTTCGGCTTCGGGTTCATTCATTTTCTGAAGGGCGATATAGAACGGGGAGTGCGTCAACGCTTCGCCGGCTTCGAGTTTGGTCTGCACCACATGCATCAGGGGTTCGAGGGCGCGTTTATCGCCGAGTTTGCCGAGAATGTCCGCGGCGTTGCTGGCGATGAGTTCGTTTTCATCCTCGATGGCGGCGATCAGGGGCAGGGCGGCCCGGTAGTCGGCGGCCGCCAGTTTTTCAGCGGCCAGCTGGCGGTTGGCTTCGCCGCGGAACATATCGCGTTTGGTTTTGATGGTCGGGATGCCGTCCGCATCATAGTCGGGCTCTGCCGGCGGCGGCATGGTGGTATCGCCCAGCAGTGCAATCAGGAGCGGGACATATTCCCGGGTCAGCGAAAACTGCGGATCCACCAGAATGTTGAACGCCGGGCGGGCCTGCATTTCAAAGCTGTTTACGGTGGCCTTGTTAAGGCTGAAGGTCGGGTCGAGCGCGGCAATGCCGGCCCAGAGATCGATGCGCCAGGAGGGCGCGCCCGCCCAGGAGCCGCGGGCGGCCAGCCACTTTTTCGCCGGTGCGGTGGCGTAGATGTCGACAGCGGCTGTGACCAATTCGAGGACGGCTTCGCCGAAGTGCTCCAGGGCCAGGGTGGCATGTTCACGGAAATCCCCGACGGGATGGGCGGCGGCTTCGAGCAGGATATCGGCGGCATCGACGCCCTCGGCGATCAGGCTGTTCACCACGCCCTGATCGATGGCTTCGTCGGCATCGACCGAAACGCGGGCGAGCTGATACCAGATCCGGTATGCGCCGGCATCGGGCACGGCTTCGAGTTTACGCAGGACAAAGAGCGCGCCTTTGCGCACCGGCAGCTCTTTTGCTTTCAGGGCGTCGAGCATGTAGGGGATCGTGGGTTCGCCGAGCGTGAGCAGCGACTCTTTTGCGGCGGATGCGACGCCGTTGTTTTGATCGGCCAGCGCCGGAATCAGCGCCTTGATGGCGGTCTCGCCGCCGGTTTGGCCCAGCGCGACCGCACAGGTTTTCCGAAGTTCGGAAGAGGCCGCGTTGAGTTTGCCGGCGAGACCTTCGCTGCCGGATTCATCGCCAATCTGCCCGATCGAGAGGGCGGCGGCCAGCTGGACGCTTTCGTCGGCATCGCCCAGCGCTTCGGTCAGCTGCGGGACGGCGCCGACCGCTTTCATTTTGCCCAGCGTTTCCGCCGCCAGCTTCCGCGATTCAACGGGCTCGAGTTTCAGTGCGGCGGAGAGCGGGGTGATGGTGGAGGGGGTGGCGATGTTGGCCAGCGCTTCGACGGCGGCCATGACGATATCCGTTTCCGGATCGTTGTAGAGCGCGGCCAGGCTGTCGACCGCGCGTTCGGCTTTCAGTTCGCCGAGCGCTTCCGCGGCAGGCAGGCGGACCTCGTATTTCGGGTCGGCCAGCGCCTTGATCAGTTTTTCAACATTGCCGGAAGCTTTCCATTTTTCCACATCCTCTGCGGTGCGGCTGCAGCCGGTGAGGCCCAGCATGGCCAGTACGGCCAGGATATGCAGGTATACAAAAAATCGTCTCTTCATGAATTTATAACCCCCTTGTGCACGGGACGCATCCCACGGCGATCGTTGGACGCTCCGGCACTTTTGGCGACATCGTACGTAGGTCCTGTGCCGCATTCAAGCGGGTTAGGCAAATTTAGGCCGGGAACGCGGCGTTTTCTTCCGGGGGGTTGGCGATGCGTCCGGAATAGCCGGCGATTTTCACCCAGTAGATGATCCAGCAGACGAGGCAGGCGAGGCCGGCGAGACTTCCAAGGTATGGAACAATGCTGACGACATTCAGGATGCACATGGCGAGGCCGACACCTCTGCCCGGCAGCGGTTCCTCGGTCGGTTCGCCGCGCGCATTGAACTCATTTTTCAGTGAGTTGGCGATGTGGTTGACCACGAGGAACTGCCAGACGATGTTGAACAGGGGGATGAGCAGCAGCCAGACCATGCCCGGTTCCAGCGTGCGGTTTTCGGGCCGGCAGCGGGTCAGGGCTTTCTGCAGGCTGATCAGATAAAAGATGGTGGGGATGAGTAAAATCACCATCACGGCAAAGAAGACGCCCAGAACGGCTATTGCTTCCGATGCGCCCATGTCTCCATACGAAGTGTCCATTTGTCATGCTCCTTTTAGAATGATATTCCGGCTTTAATGCCGCCCATGATACCCAACGATTCCGGCTGATAGAAGCCTTCGTCCGTCAATTTCGATTGGCTGAACCACAGGGCCTGCAGATAGCCCTCGACCGAGAGCCGGCCGATGTCGGCCCCGAGCGATCCATAGAGTGATGGGGCCCAGCCGGGGCGGAGGTGAACCGGGGGTGCCCCCAGTCGGCTGAAGTCTGCTTTCTCCGTGTTATATACCGGCAGGCGGACTTCCAGTTTGGAACGCAGGTGATGGTTTTCGGATCCCGGCAGCGCGCAGCGCCCCCATAACCCGGTGTTGATATAAAAGCTCTTCCAGGTTTCCACATATCCGGTCGGCCCGACCAGATTGCGTTCCCATGCACGGCAGCCGAAACCGACGATGAGGTTGAGCACATCGCCGCGGGCGGAATGGGCGAAGGTCCAGATGTCGCCCTCGAGGCCGCCTTCGAACCCGCAGTATTCGGTGGTGGTCCTGCTGTGCGGCGTGCCGTCCTGCAGCGCGCCGTCATAATCGACGTCGCCCCGGAACAGCCGGCCGTAATAACGAAACCAGATGCGGTTGTTTTCCGTGTAGCCGCCGCTGACTTCCACGCCGTAGACGGGGCCGGATTCGATCAGCAGGGTTTGGTCGTCCAGGAACTCGTGCCATTCGAAATGTTCGGCCACGGCGTAGACGTTCACATAATGCCGCCGCAGGGCGGGGTCCGGTTTTTCCCGTTTCGCCTCCGCGGTGCCGATCAGTAAAACTGCGCCCAGTATGGCCGGCCACCCGGCGTTGTTCATCGGTCCCCCTTGTGCCGGTCAGAAGACCAGCAGATCCTTTGGTGCATCAATGCCGAACAGTTTCTCCGACAGATCATTCATCACGCCCAGCGTTTCCTCCGACAGCAGGTCCATGATCTCGTCGATCACATCGCCGCAGAGGACATAGGGCGCGCCGCTGAAGATCAGGTCGTGGTCCACGCAGAATCCATAGAGCTGATATTCCTCAACTTCGCGAACCGGAAACCCTTTCACCATGCAGTGGCCGATCCACTTTCCGTGGTCGGTGCCGTACTGCTCCATAAAGTCCCGCTGCCGCCGATTGATGTCGACCCGCGCCGCGAAATAGTCCTCGATCCGCTGCCGGCTCTCTTGAGAGAGGGATTCGTGGGCGTCGCTGTAGCAGGAGAGGCACAGGGCATGTTCAAAAACGGTCTCGCTGTTTTTGAAGGCCTTTTCGATCAGGTATTGGGTACCCGGTTCCATCAGATCGCAGCCGCACAGCGAGCAGTGCTGCATCGGCCGGCCGGTTTCGAACGACCAGAAGATTTCCGGTAGCGGTATTGAGTCTGGGGAGGCATCCATGCGGCGAATTTACTCCTTCAATCAGAGGGTGCAAGACTTTACCTGACGGGAACAAATCGGCGCGGTTGGCACTCATTCTGCGTATAAGATCACCACACGTCACAGGAGTTATGAACGATGCGGTACAAACTGGAAATATCATGGACCTCGCGGCTGATCAATGCCCTCGGCTTCCGCCGGAGCCGGGTCAGCACCGTGATGCGGACGGCCGGATAATCTGAATCTATATCGGCCGGACTTTGAGCGGATGCCGGTGAAACGGGATCCGCGCAGAGTAAACGAACTGACTGATGATCCGAATACCGGCCGGCCGGGCCGTTTCCAATCATTGGAAACCTGAGCAGTTCAGTCATGTTCATGAAACTATCCCTTGATCCGCCGGGCGAACCTGCTTATAAGCATTTGGTATGAATAAGGCCCGCCCATTCCGATTTTTGAGAAACCGCGCCCTGCGGATGTGGCTTTCCCCCGTGGTGCTCGGCGGCTTTCTTTTATCGGTTCTGATCCACTGCATGTGCGGACCGTTCTGTGGAACGACCGGTTTCTCGGAGCATATTCCGGCGGTTCAGAGCAGCTGCTGTTCATCGCACGCGCCGGCGCCGACCGCGCCGGTCACTCCGGGCTGCTGCAAGCCGGGGCAGGGTGCGGCGCAATGCGAAGACGCGGTGCTCGAAAAGGCCCTGCAGGTCAGCGATTCCTCGGTGCTGCTTGCGGTTCCGGCGGCCGTCGTGATTGACATCATCCTCCCGAAAGCGGCGGATCTGCCGGTATGCCATGAACGGGCGGCCTTCTCCGTCG
>JBFJYX010000076.1:0-10425 GCA_041622415.1 Pontiella sp. | reverse complement strand
CCCCGGCCTGCAGTTCTGCGTCCCGAAACGGTTGGCGTTAGGAGGAGATGACGTTGATGACCTGACCTTCGAATTCGACGGTCTGGCCGGCACGGATTTTACAGCGTTTGCGGGTTTCGAGTTCGCCGTCGACCGTGACCATGCCCTGGGCGACGACCTCTTTGCCTTCGCCGCCGGACATCACAATGTTGGCGGCTTTCAGCAGTTTGCACAGCTCAATGTATTCGTCTTTAAGTGTAAATTCCACGGTCAGTTTCCCAGTGCTTCTTTGCGCAGTTTTTTCACCAGTTCAAGGCGGTGGTAGGGCAGGCGGCGGCGGTGATAGAGAATGTCGACCTTTTCGACAATGTTATCCCAGTCCTCGGGCGTCGGGGGGGTATCGTAGTCCCAGAACTCTTCATCGGAACGCTTGGTTTGCCATTTCATGAGCGTTTTTCCGGGAAAGGTGATTCGGACCTTGCGTTTGACGCGGTCTTCGAGCCGTTCCGTCCATTCAATGTCAGCTTTCAAAGGGGACCTCCTGTTTTTCCATCCTGCATCGCGCGGTATTCAGCGGTCAGGTTGTATGGAAAATGCGCCCGGTTCCAGGGGTTGGAAACCGGCGGTTTATTTGGGATAGAACCAGCGCCCGGCCGTGCCCGCAATCAGGCAGACCCCGGCAATAATAACCCCGATCAGCGGAAAGATCAGGATTCTCTGCTTGAGTTCCATATCGATCTCCGCCTGCGTTCTTAGGAAATAGAAAAGGGCCCCGGAAACGACAAGGGAAATGACCGCCACCCACCAGAGGAGGGCTTTGGGATGGAATGGGCTGTTTTTTGATTTCATATGTAACGGCGAATTAACTACTTATTGCCGGGCATTATCAAGGAGAAACGGGGCGAATGTAGTCCTGTTTCAGCCAGCCGCGTTTCCCGTCATATTCCACTTCAATCCAGCCTTTGGAATCGCTTCCGCGCTGCCGGACCAGGGCCCCGGGCGGCAGTTTGAAATGGGCGGTACTGCCTTCCACCGGGCCGAAAAGGGCGGTGGCTTCGGTGCGGATGACGACCCATTCCGGATGGGTTTCAAAGCCGCGCCAGTAGCGCCAGCCCAGCGCGGCGAACGCCAGCATCAGGATCGGCAGGGCGAGGAGCCGGGCCAGCGGCCGCCGCTGGTTTTTCATGAACAGCAGCAGGATCAGGAGCACCGCCAGCAGCAGATAGCCGCCCGTGCCCGCCAGAATCCACTCGCTCTTTGAAAGGGTGGAAAGAAACCGCTCAACAAAGGAGGGCGCCGGTTCCACGGCGCCGGCCGCATTCAGGGCAAAGTAGAGATTGGCGGCAATGTCGGGATCGCGCGGCAGCTCATAGGCCGCCAAGCGGTAGTACTGAACCGCGTTGGGCAGTTCGCTGTTTTTGAAGCAGGCATTGGCGAAATTATAATGCACCTCGGCATTGGCGACGCCGTTGCTGATCATCTGTTCATACAGGTGCGCGGCTTCGGCATACCGGCCATCGTCGTACGCCGCCTGCGCGCGCTCAAACAGCGCATCCTGCGCCGGGGCGCAGAGCGGAAGCCAGCCGATCATCAGCAGGGTGTAAAAAATTTTCATTTCAATTTCACCCTTTCGCATTTTTTCAGCAGGGCCGTCAGTTCCCGCAGCAGCTGTTTCATTTCATCTGAAGAAACATCCCCCGTCTGAAGGCCGTAGCGGCGCTCCTCAACTTTGCTGAACAGCGCTTCGAGGGCGGCACCCTCGGGCTCAAACGCACGGACCACCGCCGGGGCGGATATTTCGCCGGGCGCCAGGTTGAGGCGGTGCCCGAAATATTCGGCCAGCGCGTTCCACAGTGCTTCATGGAAGGCGGCGGCATCATTTTTCCGGAGCGCCTGCTCGGCCAGCGCCACCTGTTTGCGCGCGGCGCCGGGTGCTTTCTGCCGGCGCGCCAGCGCCACGTTGTTCGAGAGCCGGCTGCGGCGCGCCGCAAATCCGGACAGCAGGATCAGCAGACCCGCCGGCACCGCCATGAGGGTGCGGAACAGGGTGGTGAGATACCACGGAACGTCATCGGCATAGCGCCACTGCTCCGGCGCCGGTTTGAGGTACACAATGTCGCGCCCGAGAATTTTCGTCTCCTGCTGCAGCAGGGTGGGCGAGGTGGATATGACCTGCGCCGTCTGCTGCGGCATCGGGGCGACCGAAATCGGGAACGGCCCTTTTTTAATGGTCCGGAAGTCGGAGGTCTGCGTGTTGAAATAGGAAAAGGCGATGGGCGGGATATTCGTTACGGCTTCCGATTTGGGAATCAGCACCTGCTCAAAGCGGACCTCGTTCGGCTGCTGCGACGGCACGCTGCGGACTTCATAGAGTTTATAGTCCGGGCTTTCCGGCAGTTTCGGCGGCGTGATCTGCGTCAGGTTGCCCCGGCCGACAATCCGCATTTTCACGGTGACCGGTTCGCCGGCGGTCACCTCATCGGGGCCGACCGACGCATCGAAATCGAACCGGCCGATGCCGCCGGTAAAGGAGTCGGGTCTTCCAGCCATTGGAACCGGCCGCACCTTCACCTGCAGCTCGTTGCAGTCGAGAATAATGCGGCGGGTTTCCTGCCGGCCCCAGAGATCGCCGAAAAAGGGATCGCCCGGATAGGAGCGGTGATCCTGCCGGGGAACGACCACATTCAGCTGAACCTGCGGCTGGAAGCGGAAGGTGCCGGCAGTAATCGTGGTGACGGTGGCCTTCACGGTGTAGACATTGTAAATCGATCCGTTGCGCTCCGTGCGGCCCCGGTTGATGATCTCCCAGTTGATTTCGCCGTCGAGGCCCTGGTCCGGGGTACCCCCGACAATATTGAATCCGCCTGTCGTCTGGACGCCGTCGCGAATAAAAACTTTCAGGGTCAGCTCAAAGGGTTCGCTCACACACGGCGCTTCGCGTTCCGTCGCGATCTCCGAAAACATCAGTTCGGAAATCTGCTGTGCGCCGCTGTCGTCCGAGGCCGGAATAACCTTCAGCGCGGCGGACAGCTCTTTCGAGCCGCCCTTGTAGGTGGCCGTTACGGGGCCGATGGTGAATTCGCCGACCTTTTTCGGCGTCACGAGATAGGAGTGGGTGACCGTCGAGGTCGTTTTAAAATTAACCATCCGGTACTGGCGCGACGGTCCCTGGTAGTCAATCGACAGGCCCTCCACCTCGGGAATATCGATGGCCTCGCCGTCGGTGTCGGTATACGTCACTTTCAGGATGGCGCGGTCGAGCATGCTGATGAGTTTCGGCTCGATGCTCATCGAGACATCAGCGGCCAACGCCCCCGATGCCATCAGCAGCATTCCAATGATTGGAACCCATTTGTTTAGAAAATTACGCATCACGTTCTACTCGCCACGTCCTCACCAGTCTTTGTCCACTTTCACCGGAGCACCCCGGACCGGCTGCAGCATCAGGCGCTTGGTTTCTTCATCCTGCTTCATGGCATCCATCAGGCGTTCCGCTTCGTCGCGGCTCATCTCCTCCGCCCGGGGCGGTTCGGCCTGCTGATCCTGTTGATGCTGATTCTGCTCTTCCTGGTTTTGGTTTTCGTTCTGCTCGTCCCGGTTCTGTTGATCCTGTTGCTGATCCTGGTTTTGATCCTGCTGGTCCTGATTCTGTTGATCTTGCTGGTCCTGCTGCTGATCCTGATTTTGGTCCTGGTTTTGATCCTGCTGTTGATCCTGGTTCTGTTTCTGCTGTTCGAGCAGTTCTTTCAGGCGCAGCAGTTTTCCATTATCCGGAAACTGCGCGAGTCCCTGATACACCAGGTTGCTGGCCCCGGCGGCATCGCCCTGAATATAACGGCTGGCGGCCGGGTGGAAATAGGTGTTGTCGATATCGACCTCCGGCACCTCCACCTCCTGGGCGGAGGCCGCAAGGGCGAGTGCAAGCACGGTTATGGGGATCAGTCTTTTCATTGCGCCATATTCATGGTGGGAAACAGGTCCTCGATAATCTTCAGGACCTCCTGGTTTTTCTGAATCGTCTCTTCATATTTCTTCTTCAGCTCCGGCTGGATATCAAACGCGTATTTTCGCTCATCCGACTCGGTTGTCAACCGCTGTGCGGCGAGCAGGTACTGATAATCGCTGATATACTTCAGCGCCAGGTCGAGATCGATCTGCGCCGCTTCAACGGCGAGGGCGAGCATTTCCAGCCGTTCGGCGATCTTCGGCAGATACTGCGCGGCCTCGGCATGATTCGGATCCACATTTTCCAGAATATGCTCAAACTGTTTTTTGGCGAGCCGGTAGTTCTGCCGGGCATCCTTGGCTTTGTACTGCGGCAGCAGCTCTTCGGCCTGATCGAAATACCAGCGCCCGAGGTTATATTCCAGCTTGGCCCGAAGGTTCTGCGCCCGCTCAAAATTCTGTTTGGCGGCCCGGTGGTCCGGCTGCAGCAGGATGGCCTTCTCAAACATATCCATGGCCTGGAAGGCGAGTTCGATGGCCAGGCTGATCTCTTCGGTTTTCGTCAGCGCGGTGGTACGCGCCAGCAGCGCATTGCCCCGGTTAAAGTAGGCCTTGAACTGCAGCTCCAGATCCGGTGTGCGCAGGGCTTCGTTAAAGGCCTCCGCCGCGGCCTCGTAATCGCCCGCGCGGTACTGTGCATTGCCGAGGTTGTAGTTTCCAATGTCTGGAAATTCCGGCACCGTTTTTTCGAGGTGCTCAACCGCATTCGTATAGTCGCCCGCTTTATAGGCCTTCAGTCCTTTGCGCATCGAAGAGCGCGGGGTGTCCTCCGCTGCGGCGGCGCATGGAATGGCAAATAGAAGAGGAACCGCGAAAGAACGCAGGGAACGCAAAAAAACATGCAGGATAGGTCTTTGCGGTCTCTGCGTTCTTTCGCGGTTAAATCCAAGCGGTTGAATAGAAGTTGTCATGCCTTGCTTCTCCATTTCACCGGGCGGATCAGCGATTCGAGAATTAAAATAACAAGGGCCGCACCGACCAACCACTGGAAGCGCTCGGTCCAGCTTTTGGACATGCGGCTCTCGCGGTCTTCGCGCTGCAGCTGGGCAATGCCCTGTTGGTAGACGCGCTCCAGCCCAAAATCGCCGGGCGCAGAGCGGACATAAAACCCGCCGGTCTCAAAGGCGATGCGTTCGAGCAGTTTTTCATCGAGCGAACTTTTCACCACGTTGCCGTCCGGATCTTTCACAAAGCCTTCGGAGGTCTGGATCAGTTCGCCTTCTTTGGTGCCGACGCCGATGGCGAAGACGCGGATGCTTTCCTCTTTCAGTCGGGGCAGCAGCGCCAGCGGATCGCCGGTGGTGCTCTCGCCGTCGGAAATCAGAATGATCACTTTATCGGACTGGGCCTCCTCCGATTTTTCGAAGCTGTCGATGGAGGTTTCCAATGCCTGGAAAAGGTCGGTGCCGCCCAGCGGCACAATACCGGCATAGATATCGTCGAGCATCATCAGGAAGGCGGCATAGTCGATGGTGGCGGGGCACTGCAGGAAGGCATCGCCGGCAAATGCCACAATGCCGATGCGGTCGCCGCGCAGCTCGCTCACGAGATCGCGCACGCCCCATTTGGCCTGCTGCAGCCGGTCGGGTTTAATGTCCTGCGCCAGCATGCTTTTCGAGGTGTCGAGGGCCACGATAATGCTGAGGCCGCGCTGTTTGACCTCTTCCCACTTAAAGCCCCACTGCGGCCGCGCCAGCGCCGCGATGAGCAGGGCCAAGGCCGCTATGCGCAGGAAGTTTTTCGTGCGCAGGCGGCGGGGCGACAGCAGCGGCAGCAGGGTCGGCCACAGTCCGCGGTCCGCCATTTTCTGCAGGCGGCGGATGCGGCCGCGCAGCATCAGGCCGGTGACGAGCATCAGCGGCAGCAGGGCGATCAGCCAAAGCAGGATATCTGGATTATGCCATTTCATGGTTCTGATGAGTGAGCCGTGAGGCGTGATAATCGTCACGCTTCAATCGTCACGTCTCACGTCACGGTAACCTTCCCATTCGCGTTAAACTTAAAATCTGTTCCAGGCCCAGGAAAACCAGCCCGGCCATCAGCCAGCCCGAAGCCTTCTCTTCAAACCGGGTAAAGCGTTCCACCTCGATCTCGGTTTTTTCCAGCAGGTCGATCTCTTCATAGACCGCTTCCAGCGTTTCGAGGTCGCGGGCGCGGTAAAAGCGGGCGCCGGTGGTGGAGGAAATTTTCTTCAACGTATCTTCATCGACTTCCTGACGCTGCACAAAGAAGCCGGTACGCGCACCGCCGGCCCCGATGGTGTAAATTTTAATGCCGAGCGCCTCGGCGGCACTGGCCGCATTTTCGGGCGAAATCGTGCCGGCGTTATTGGCCCCGTCGGTCAGCAGGATGATCACTTTGCTCTTCGCCTCGCTGTCGCGCAGGCGGTTGACGGCCGAGGCAATGCCGTCGCCGATGGCGGTGCGGTTGCCGTCGAGCATTTTGGTGTGCAGCCCTTCCATGCGCTGGACGAGCCAGCCGTGGTCGAGGGTCAGCGGGGCGACGGCATAGGGGAGGGTGGCGAAGGCCACCATGCCGATGCGGTCGTTCGGGCGGTTTTCCAGAAAGCGGGTGATGACCTCCTGCGAGGCTTCGAGGCGGCTCATGCGGCGGCCGTATTTCTGGAAGTCCTGCGTGTCCATCGAACCGGAGAGGTCGAGCAACAGAATGATGTCGACCGCTTCGGTGCGTACGCGGCTGTCTTCGAGGCCGCGCTGCGGGCGGGCCAGCGCAATGATGACGCAGACCAGGCCGAGCGTGTAAAAGAACGGCAGGATCGGCTGGAGGCGCATGCGCCAGCTCTTCGGCAGGTCTTTCAGCACGGCGCTGCTGCTGAACTGCATCGACCGCTTGCGCACCATAAAGAGCCGCAACCAAAGCAGCAGCGGAATCAGCAGCAGGAGCAGTAGAAAATATGGATAAGCGAGGCGCATGGTTTTATTGTTTAACCACGAAGACACGAAGAACTCAAAGTTCTGTTGTGCTTGGTGTTCTTTGTGTCTTTGTGGTTAGACATTATGTTCGATCGGTGTTTTGGTTTGGTCTACAAATTGTTTCGTGGTGTTAAAGGCGGATTCCATCGTGCTGCGGTCCGGGTGGCCTTTTGCGAATTTAACCATATCGGCCTGCGTCATGAAGTCGCGCAGGATGCTTTGCTGATCCCCGTTGAGTTCCGGGGAGCGGCTGAGTTCATCGACAATCTCCTCGGTCGTTTCATCGGTTGCATTGAGGTTGAAGCGGCCGTCGAGATAGGTGCGCAGAATCATGGAAAGCTCGGTGTAAAACGGGTTGCACTCATCCTTTTCCAGCAGGCCTTTGTTCCGGAGTGCTTCCAGGGCCCGGAACGCCGTCACGTGCGGAGGAACCGGCGGGGCGGACGGAAGCAGGGTTTCGCGGTTTTTCCAAAGCCTGGACGTGAGCAGACCGATCAGGAAGGCCAGCAGTGCGGCACCCGGCACGATCCATACCCAGGCCGGAATACGCCGCGGGAGTTTGTGAACCGGCTGGATGTCCGCAATCGCCGAGGTCGCATCGGCATCGAGCGAAGAGGTCACGTTCAGGGCGACGCCCGGGAAATTGGTGGAGAAGACCTCATCGCCCACGACGCAGGAGATGGTGCCGGTTGAAACGAGGTGTTCGCCGAGCCGGAACGAGGTGATGGAGTAGCGGGTTTCGGACTGATTAACGCCGTCAGTGCGCGGCACATCCGTCCAATCCCTGGAAAGCAGGACGACCTCTTTCTGGCGTCCGATCTCCGGAAGCGCAACGGTTCCATTGGTTGGATAATAGGCGGTCACCACCAGCTCGACCGGATCACCGATCAGGATATCTTCCCGGTCCACGGAATACTCCACCGTCAGCCGGTCCGGCGGATAATGCCTTATCTCTTCCTGGTGGCATCCGGAAAGGATGAAGGCAATTGCTGAAAACAGAATGTGTTTTGGATGGAGCATGCTTTATTTAACCGCGAAAGAACGCAAGGAACGCGAAAAAGGGCGGGAGGATACTGTTTAAGTTAGATTTAATGTTCGTGCCGGGTGTGCGGGCAAATTTTTTGATGAAAAATTTATAGGAGCCGAAGTTGATCAGAACGCCGTGCTCTTTATTGGTACCTTTCAAGTAGTTTAGCAGTTGCGCCTTGTGCTCGTCTTTAATGGATTTGCAGGCTTTAAGTTCGATAATCAGTTCATCCTCTATGAGCAGGTCTGAGAAATATTCGCCTATTTCAGATTCATCTTCATCGCGAATGATGAGTTGATGTTGTTGCTCTACTTTCAATCCTTTCTTGCGCAGGCGATTGGCCAGGGCATTTTCATAGACTTTTTCAAGATACCCATTCCCGTGGTACTGATGGATGGCGTATGCTGTTTCACGAACTGTGTTGCAAAGTTTCATCATCTCATCGGTTGTCATTTCCAATCCCCTTATTGCGTTCCTTGCGTTCTTTCGCGGTTAATCAAATTAACGCCTTTGGGCGCGCTGGCGGAAAAATTTGATGAATTCCTTTTCGTACGATTCGCCGGCGAAGAGGCGGACGGTATCAATACCGGCCTTGCGGTGCAGCTCTTCGAGGGCTTCGGAACGACGGGTCTGGTCGGCCAGCAGCTTTTCGCGCACCCGCCGGCTGGAGGTGTCGACCAAAACCGTTTCGCCGGTCTCGGCATCGTGCCAGTTGACGAGCCCGATATCCGGCCAGGCGATTTCCCGTTTGTCGCCGATGACCACGCTGATGAGATCGTTGCGGCGCGCCGAAATTTTAAGCAGCCGTTCATAGTCGTCGTTGAACATGAAATCCGAAATCAGGAAGGTGACGTTGCGGCGTGTGCTGATGTGGTTCAGGTAGTCCAGCGCCGGCACGGCGTTGGTGCCTTTGCCCTGCGGTTTATGCGTGAGCATTTCGCGCACGAGGCGCAGCACGTGGCGTGTCCCTTTTTTCGGCGGAATATATTTTTCCACCTCTTCCGAGAAGAGGATCAGGCCGATGCGGTCGTTGTTGCGAATGGCGGAAAAGGCCAGCACGGCGGCCACCTCGGCGGCGAGGTCGCGCTTCATCTGCGTGCCGCTGCCGAACAGGTGCGAGGCCGAAATATCGACCACCAGCATCACGGTCATCTCGCGCTCTTCCACAAACTTCTTAATGTGCGGCGCCCCGGTACGCGCGGTCACGTTCCAGTCGATGGAGCGGATATCGTCGCCGGGTACATATTCGCGCACTTCATCGAACTCCATGCCGCGTCCTTTAAACGTGGAATGGTACTGCCCCGCAAACACGTCGTTCACGGCGTGCTTGGTGGTAATCTGAATCCGGCGGACCTTCTTCAGCAACTCACGATGTGAGATTGCTTCGGAATTGCCGATTGCTGATTGCTGATTGCCGATTGTTTCTTTCATTTCTTGCTCTGTGCTGTTTTCCGGGATGCCGTCATGATGGCGGTCAGTTCATTGGCTTCTTTGAGCAGGGCCGAAACTTTATTCTCGGGCAGCATTTCTCCCTCAATAATAAGTTCCATCCAGAAGCAGCATTCATCAGATTCTTCAACAACAATGCTGATTTTAGCGATGAATTCGGCTTTAGAGCGGGCTTTGCAGCTTGCCCGGTAATTCGCGGCAACCGAGGTCCCGGCTCTTGCCAGCTGGTTTTGCACAACCTTCGCCTCAACGGTCTTCGGCAAGGCCGCCGTCAGCTTTAGGATGCGCAAGGCAAACTGTTTCGTTCTGGTTTTGAGTTCCTGTTGGTCCATATCATCCGCAGAGAAGTACTGTTTAATCGGCAATCATCAATCAGAAATCGGCAATGTGCCTACGGCACCGGAATTTCGGAGAGGATTTCTTTGATGATATCTTCGCTGGTGAGTTCTTCGGCTTCGGCCTCGTAGGAGACGATGACGCGGTGGCGGAGTACGTCGGGGGCGATGGATTTGACGTCCTGCGGTGTGACGTAGCCGCGGCCCTGCATAAAGGCGTGTGCGCGGGCGCCCATGGTCAGGTTGATGGTGGCGCGCGGCGAGGCGCCGTATTGCAGGTAGTCTTTGATATCGAGGTTATAGTTCTGCGGTTCGCGGGTGGCGAAGACGATGGCGAGGATGTAGTCCTTAATCTTTTCGTCGAGGTAGATTTCGTCGACGATTTCGCGCGCTTTGAGGATTTCGTCGGGATGCAGCACGGCGTTGACGGCGATCTCCGTGTTGGAATGCGCCATGCGGTCGAGAATGCGGCGCTCTTCCTCGAGGGTCGGATAGCCGACTTTCAGTTTGAGCATGAAACGGTCGACCTGCGCCTCGGGCAGGGGATAGGTGCCTTCCTGCTCAATCGGGTTTTCCGTGGCCATCACCAAAAACGGGCGGGGCAGCCGGAAGGTTTCGTCGCCGATGGTGACCTGTTTTTCCTGCATGGCTTCGAGCAGGGCGCTCTGCACTTTGGCCGGGGCGCGGTTGATTTCGT
>JBFJYX010000075.1:0-10496 GCA_041622415.1 Pontiella sp. | reverse complement strand
CTGTAATTTTGCCAGTGCCGACGGGGCGGGCGACGACCGGGCGAAAACGGTGGTCGAAACCCTGCTGAAGCATCGGCTGCTGAATAAGGGGCGCATGCTCGAGGGCGCGGCCGGCGCGGTGATCGGCCTGACCGGCGGTCATGACCTGCGGCTGAGCGAAATTGATGACGTCATGACGCAGCTGCAGGAAAAGCTGCCGGATGAGGTGTGGCTGAATTTCGGCGTTGCGGTGGACCCGGCGTTTGAGGGACGGCTGTCGGCCATTATCCTCGTGGCGGAGCAGTGGAAAGAGCCGCTGGTGGATCATAACCGGCAGATGGGGCTGAGCTTTAACAAAAACCTCAATCCGGGCCAGGGTGAGCTGCTGCTGGAAACGACCGGCAAGGGCGAGTTCACGAACAGCGACCCGACGATCCATAACAACGAAGACCTCGATGTGCCGACCTATATCCGGCGCGATATCAAGCTGCCGCGGTGATTCGGTCGAAGGTCTGGGGGTCGAAGGTCTGAAGGTCGAAGGTCTGGGGGTCGAAGGTCGGAAGGTCGGAGGTCTGGGGGTCGAAGGTCGGAAGGTCGGAGGTCGGAGGGTCGGAGGGTCGGAAGGTCGAAGGTCTGAAGGTCTGGGGGTCGAAGGTCTGAGGTCTACTTCATGAAGAAGTTGTTGGCTTTTTCGTGAGCGATGGTGCTGTCCTGGCCGTGTCCCGGAAAAATGCGGGTTTCGTCGGGCAGCTGCCGGAGGAGCTTGAGTGAATCTTTCATCTGCCGCGGATTTCCGCCGGGAAGGTCGGTGCGTCCGCAGGAGCCTTTGAAGAGGGTGTCGCCGCAGATCAGCAGGCCGCCCTTCGGAAAATGGAGGCAGCATCCGCCGGGCGTGTGGCCGGGGGTTTCCAATACCTGGAAATGGAGGTCGGCGAGGTTCCAGACCTTGGAACTTTCCAACCATTGGATATCGTCGGTTGAGGGTTTGCGCGGCACGGGATAGTGAGGTGCGTTGCTGTTGCGGTCGTCGAACGCCCACGCCCAGTCTTTGGAGTGAACCACGATGGGGGCCGGGGCGCGGTCGTGCAGGTCGGCCAGTGCGTTGATGTGGTCGTAGTGCGTGTGGGTGAGGACGTAGGCCTCGATCTCCAGCCCGTTCTGTTCGACGGCGTGATAAATGGAGTCGGCGTCAGCACCGGGATCGAAAACGAGGACTTTTTTTGCGGGGCCCCAGACGAGATAGCACATTTCCATGTATGCGCCGGTAAGGATGGCCTGAATATTCATAGTGCGGGAATCGGGTTGCGGGTTTGTACGGATCGGGCGGCTGCCTGCGCTCAGTCGGTATTGGCGACGGTACGTTCTTCGCCGGGCTTTCGGGTGTAGGCGCAGTGGATAATCATGTTGCCGGTCAGTTTGCCGGTATTCTTGCCCATCGGTTTGACGTTCAGGGTGCGGACATCGTAGCGCACGCCCTGCTGCTGCAGCTCGGTCAGGAAGTCGACCAGGGCGTCGAGTTTGCCGCTCCAGGTGCAGTTGATGCCGAGTTCAAAGAGGTCGCCGGTGGGCTTTTCGCTGCGCGGCTGGCTGCGGGAGATGTCGAGATCATGCTTTTTCGCGATCGTGTTGACGGTCTTCATGAGCTCGGGCGATACCGATTTCTGTTTGGTATCGAAGACGCGGAGATCCTGCTGCAGCTCGTTGAGCTCTTCGATCCATTCTTCCTGGAGTTTGATGCGGGTATTCGCAATGCGGATCTCCTGCCGCAGGTTTGCGATCTCGGTCTTCTTGGCTTTGTGGGCATCGGCTTTGCCGTTGATGACATACCAGGTGAGTCCGCCGAGTACGCAGGCGAGGGTGATGACGCCGAGGGTCATTTCGCGTTTGGTAATCTTCATGCTTCACCCTCCCGTTCGGCAATGGGCAGGGTGACGGAAAAGACCGCGCGCCGGACCCCTTTGGTGGTGCGTTCGGTTACCGATTCGTTGCGCACCCCGTCGAAGAGCTCCGACTTGTTGAGCGTGGTGAAGAAATCGGTCACGATGCTTTTATCGCGGCCGGTGCCGCGCAGCGTGATGCCTTTTTCCTTGCTGTAGTTGTAGGAGACAAATTCGATGTCGCCGGCGGGCAGCAGGCTGGTGGCTTCGCGCAGGCATTCGAGCGAGGAATAGGTGCGGTCGGTATAGGCTTTGAGGGCCTTGAGTTTCTGCTGGTTCTGTTCGGCCTGCAGGGCCAGCGGTGCAATGGCGTTGTAGTCGGCCTGCACGCGGGCGAGTTTCATGTCGCGCGCCTTGAAGATGCCGAGGAAGACCAACAGGATGCTGAGCCAGACGGCGGCGATGGTGCCGGAGATGATGGCAAACTGCTTGCGCATCTTCCGGTTGTTTTCCTGCTCGATCCATTCGGCGGGAATCAGCTCGATGCGCTGCTCGGGGCTGATGGTGCGCCGGAGAATGCCTTCGGAAAGCGGCGGCAGTTCGTGCAGGCTGCTGCACTTGATGTCCAGGCCGGTCTTTTCCTTCAGCCGGGCCTGCAGGGCGGCCGGGATCGTTTCCAGGCTCCAGAACGTGAGGGTATCCGGAGCCGGAAGATCGTGTTCGGCGTCGAGCGTCGTCAGCGTGTAGCTGATTTCATAGGTCAGCTCATCGACGACTTCCATGTCGTCCAGATCGGTTTCCAATGGTCGGAAAATCAGCGGCTTGCCGTTATGCAGCACGGCCAGGATAAAGTCGATGCCGTCCACGATCACCAGGATTTCGCAGGCGCCGCCGTCGAGCTGTTCGGCATCCTGGAGGAGCTGGAGCCAGCCGAGGACGCGGGCATCGATACTGTGAATGCGCGTGGCATGCTTCGAGAAGGTGGTCCCGATGGTATCGATCCGTTTGCGTTTGGCGGCGGCCATGAGGATGCGGGACTGGTCCTCGCCGGTTTCGAGGATTTCGTGCGAGACCGCGAGCTGGTCAAACGGGAAGGGCGAAATCTTATCGATCTGGAAGCCGACCATATCGCTGATTTCGGCCGGGTCGGTGGTCGGCACATCCATGGTGCGCATCAGCAGTTCGGATGCGCGCAGCGCCACCGTGACCTCGCCTTTGAGGTGGTCGGACAGGTCGGGAAAGTCAACGTCCTCCAGCTGGTCGATGGGCAGGTCGAGCGGAAGATCGAGCGGAAGCTGATCCTGCAGCAACGGTCCGCGGCCCTCCTGTGAAATTTTCACAGAAGTCCATTCGAGTCCAACCGGAGTGCGGCATGCCGCCGTTACGGTCTTCTCCCGGATCTTACTTATTTTCGCTAACAGGTCCTTCATTCCAGTAAACTACCACGGAGTCCTTGTTTTTCAGCAGGAGGATGGCCTCGATCTGATATTGGTTGCCGTAAATATCTCCCACAGACGTTACCTTCACAAATGTACTTTGCAATTTAAATTTGTTCGCATCCGCTCCGACGTCATTCAGGCTGCGGATACCGTCGTCGAGTGTGCCGTCTTCCATGTCTTCGCCTTTGCGGGCTTCGAACACGCTTTCGAGTTCCCAGTCTTCGTATTCGGCAAAGCTGAGCAGGAGGTCTTCGGAGGCGGTGTTGAGGTTGACCTTGCCGTCGCCCCAGACCGTGAGAATGTCGTAAATGCCGAAGATTTCGTCGCTTTCGTCGTCCGCCGGTTTGCCGTAGAGGATGTCCGGGCCCCAGTTTTTGATGAGCAGGAGTTCCTCGACGCTGTCGAGCGGGCCGTTTTTGACGGGGTAGCCCGCCTCTTCATAAAAGGGATCGTCGGATTCGGCGCCATTGAGCTGTTGAAGGTCGCCCTCATCAATCCAGTCCTCGAGGCAGTCGATCATGGTATCCCATTCGGTGGAGGGGACGTTGGCCATTTCGAGGATTTCGAGCCACTGCTGGCGGGTGAGCAGGTTGATGTTGCGCCCCGCCTCGGCTGATTTGATGGTGACGGTGAATTTGCCGCCGTCTTCGAATTGGATGGTGGAGGAGGTCGACAGGCCGCGCTGGGTGAAGAGGGCGGCCTGCATGAAGCCGTCCTTGTCTTCGTCCATATCCTCAATTTCGAGCTGTTTGGCCTGGGCCTGTTTGTCGAGGATGGCGCGGCCGTATTCCAGCCCCGAGAGGGCCAGCATTTCGGCTTTCCACTTTTTGCGTTTATGGGAAACGAGGGTGCTTTCGAGATGCACCTCAAAGGCGAAGGAGCCGACGATCAGCGACAGTACCATCACCACAAAGAGCGCCACGATCAGGGCGGCGCCCTCTTTTCCGTTTTCAGCAGGTCGGCCGGCCGGGTTCATTGGTTGTTATCTCCGGTTACGGTGGGGCTGGTGAGCCGGTCGTTCAGGGACTCGGCCACGGGAATATCCAGCACGCGCGAAAAGCGGATCGGTTCTTCGGCCGGATCGTGGGAGGCGACATAGAGGGCGATCTCGATGCGCTCGGGCACGGAGTTTTCTTTTTCCCACTCTTCCGTCCAGTCCTCGTTTTCGGCGTCCCAGATGAGGATTTCCAATCCCTGGACTTCGCGCGACACGAGGATCGGGTCGGCCTCGAATTCGTCCTCTTCGTCTTCGGGGTTGGGCACCGCGGGCAGGGCCGAAACAAACAGCGCCGGCTCGCCGTCCTCGTTGTCGATAAACAGGTTGAGCCGGTGCGGGCCGGAGATGAAGGGCGAGTCGTAGGGCATCATGGCCCCGCTGGAGGTGACAAAGCTGATGAAGTCCGCCGGCAGGCCGCCGGAGGAATCCTTCTCGATGGTAAACGCATAGGTTTTGCGGTTGTTGAAAAAATAGATGGTCGAGTTGAGCGCGGCGGTCACCTGGCGCATTGCAAAATCGCCGTGCTGGATGCCCTCCATCACTTCCATGCCGCGGCGCCAGCCGCGGATGGTGCCGCTGAAGGCCTGGAAGGCGATCGACAGGGCGATCACGAGAATGATCATGGCCACCATCAGCTCCAGCAGGGTGAAGCCTTTTCTTTTCTTCAGATGACGGGGTTGCGGTTTCACGTTCAGTTGATCTCGCTGGTGATGCTTTCGGCGTCGGGGGCATAGCGGTACATCATGACTTCCTCAAAGGCCTCGCGGCCCTGTTCCGACCATTGGACGCGCAGGGTGACGAGAAACAGCCCGGGGCGTTCCTCTTCGTCGACAATCTGAATATCGCGGAACCAGGTATAGCGGTCGTAGTCCTCGAACTCGCCCTCTTCGGTCAGTTCCTCCAGGTCGACGTCCTCGATCGGATGGTCGCGGTCGATCTGCAGGATCAGGCCCTGGGCGATGTTGCGGTCGCGCGCGGTACGCACGACTGCGAGGCACCGCGACATGGCGGTCATAAGCGACGTGACGCCGATGGTGAGGATGACCATGGCCAGCAGCACTTCGATGAGCGTCAGGCCCTTTTTGGATGCGACAGATTGCTTCATAAAAACCGGTAAAACCATCCCAATTCGAGGGCGTTAAATAAAGATAAAGATGCCCCGGTTTTTATTGCCCGCTTCAGGCGGACGCCGGGGATGCTGCGGAACGTTCCGCAATGTTCAGCAGAACGCTGCAGGCGAAGAGATATTCTTTGATATCCACATATTCCTCGACCTGGTGGAATTTATGGGAGCCGGTGCCGAGTGTGACCGTGGGCAGCCCCTTTTCATTAAAGTTATTGGCGTCGAGCCCGGCGTCCATCACCAGCGGGTTCGGTTCCAGGCCGGTGTGTTGGACGGCCTCGGCGGCGATTTTTACGCAGGGCTCGGATTTTTTGAGTTTAAAGGCGTTGTAGTCGGAGATGACGCTCCATTTGACCTTGCCGCATTGGCCTTGGTCGTTGGTGACGCTTTTGACGGCCTGGTCGAAGCTGTCTTTATAGACCTTGATGATCTGTTTGAGGAATGCGGGGCTGTGGCTGCGGCATTCGCCGGTCAGGATGCACAGGTCCATCACCTGGTTGCTGGCCTCGCCGCCGCTGATGGTGCCGAGGTTGGAGGTGCCGGTGCGGCTGCCTTTGACGATGCGGCCGAAATAGCCCTTTTCGGCAATCAGCGCCATGGCTTTGGAGGCGATCAGTCCGGCGGAAATCCCTTTCTGCGGTTCGAGGCCGGCGTGGGTGGAGATGCCTTTGATTTCGGCGGTCCAGCGCACGGCACTCATGGCGCCGATGACGATTTCGTTGGGGAACTGTCCGTCGAGGTTAAAGCCCATGGCCGGGTTTCCAAGGTCTGTAAAACGGACCATGCGCGAGCCGTGCAGGCCGTTTTCCTCGGCAATCGGAAAAAGGAAGGTGATCGGCGGGTGGGGGATTTTGTTCTGCAGGAGGGTTTCGCACAGCGTCACCATGGCGGCGCAGCCGGAGCGGTCATCGCCGCCGAGTCCGGTCGGTCCGGCGGCCACGACGCGGTTGCCCTTGATTTTCGGCACCGCGCCTTTGCAGAGCGGTACGGTATCCATGTGGGCCGAAAACATGATGCGCGGCGCCTTCACCGTGCCGGGCAGTTTTACGATCAGGTTGCCGGTTTCAAACCCTTCGCCGAGGCGTTTATGGGCATCGTCGGTTTTGATCCACGCCTTTTTGCAGCCGGCGTCGATCAGTTTTCGGGAGATGGCGTCGGCGACCTTCGACTCGCGGCCCGTCGGCCCTTCGACGGCCAGCAGATCCATCAGGTGTTCCATTGCGCGTTCTTTTTTAATCATCCCTCAATTCCTTCCTTCGTTTTCCAACCATTGGAACATGACCAGCGCGTCCACATAGCCGAGCGCCGGATGGTTGAAAGCCCGCGGCAGCCGGCCGACGGTTTCAAAACCGAGTTTTTTCCAGAGCCGGATGGCCGCCTCGTTGGTGGACGCCACAAAGTTAAACTGCATGGCTTTATAGCCCAGCTCCAATGCGGTTTTTTTTGAATGCTCGCAGAGGGCGGTGGCCACCCCTTTGCCCCGGGCGTCGGCTGCCACCATGTAGCCGCAGTTGCAGACGTGAGCACCGGGGCCGGCCTGATTGGTTTTGATATAATAGGTGCCGAGCAGGCGACCGTCCTCTTCCGCGATGAAGGTTTTGCGCGGCAGCTCCATCCAGCACCGGAAGGCTTCGGTTTTGGAAATGTCGCGCGCATAGGCATAGGTTTCGCCGGCCGACGCAATTTTGTGAAAGACCGGCCAGATGGCCTCAAAATCCGCTGCTGTGGCTTTCCGGATCGTCATCGTTATTACCGCATGCGGAAGATCATGGTGCTGCCGATAAAGAAGAAGGTGATGACGGCGGTCCAGGCGCCGACCCAGGGCTGGATAAACATCTGCTTGGCCAGGTATTCCATGGTGAACTGCATGGCATAAAATCCGAAGAAGAGGCCGATGGCGAGCATGATGCCGGCGAGCGCGCCTTTGCGGCCGGTATGGGCGCCGACCGGAATACCGATCAGCACGGCGATGAGGCAGATGAACGGCATGGTGAGTTTGTGGTGGAAATCGACCCAGTCGCTTTTGATTTCTTTGCGGGAGAGGTGCTGGTGGGTGCGGATATAGTCGAGCAGCTCCAGCGAGCTCTGGTGGGCGGGGTCTTTGGCCTCGCGCATAAACTCTTCGGGGCGCTCTTTGAGTTTGCGCATTTCCCGGGTCTGGAAGGTTTCGGGTTTGCCGAGCTGATTGTTGTTTGCGTCAAAATGCTGGATGGCCCCGTCTTCGAACCACCAGCGGCGGTCCAGCCAGTGGCCCTTTTTGGCGGTGATTTTTGAGAGGTCCGACCCGTCTTCGCGGCGGATGCGCAGGGTGACGTTGGTCATGGTGTAATTGCGGGTGTCAAACCCGCCGATATACCACTCGTGCCCGAGGGTCGGATTTTTGTAGGCGATTTCCTCGAAGTAGACATCGTCGGTCGCCTTGGTTTTGCTTTCCAGCAGCTGGTGGGCGCGGTAGGCATAGCGCGGGCCGGTGAATTCGTTGACGACGCCGGTGAGCAGAAAGCAGATAAAGCCCAGCAGCATATAGGGCCGCACAATGCGGTAAATGCTGATGCCGCTGGCGCGCATGGCCGTAACTTCGCTGTGGCGCGTGAGGCGCGACAGGCTGTAGAGGGTGGCGAGCAGCAGGCAGATCGGCACAATGAAGATAACGAGCGACGGCAGCTGCAGGCTGTAGTAGTGCAGCATCAGCCCCGGCGACGCGCCGGCTTTGAGAAAATCGTCGGCGTTGTCCATGAGGTCGCCGATGATGAACAGCAAAGAAAAAGCCAGCAGCAGATAGACCAGCGGCTGGAATAGGTTCATGAACAGGTATCGGGCGAGAATCTTCATAAATTGAATCGTCAAAACCTAGCGGGAAAACGGCTCCATCGCAAGCGTTGAAAAGCAGGCGCCGCGTGTGTAGCATTCCGTCAGTTTAATGGAGAAGAGAGATGACGCCTACCGGCCCTGTAGTAGAAACCCGGGTGAATGACCCGGTCACCATTGTGATTTTCGGCGCGTCCGGCGACCTGACGCACCGCAAGCTGATTCCGGCCCTGTATATTTCCTATGCCCAGAATCTGCTGCCCGACCGTTTTACCATTGTCGGCTTTGCCCGCCGCGAATATGACGACGAAATTTTCCGCGGCATGATGGCGGATTCGATCCGTGAATTTTCGCGCCTGCCGACCGACGACGAAACCATCGGCCGTTTTGTGCAGCACCTGCATTATCACAAAGGGGATATTTCGTCGGAGGAGGCGTATACGGAGCTGAAGGGTAAATTCGAGGATACGGAGACCTATCCGGAAAACCGCCTCTTCTACCTTTCAATTATTCCCGACCTGTTCGAAACCGCAGTGCGGCTGCTGAAAGAGTCCGGGCTGGTGCTGAATCCGGGCGATGCCGCCTGGTCGCGCGTGGTGATCGAAAAACCGTTCGGCCGCGATCTCGAGAGCGCCATGGGGCTCAATGCCGCGCTGCTGAAGTACCTGGATGAATCGCAGATTTACCGCATCGACCACTATCTGGGTAAAGAGACCGTGCAGAACATCCTGTCGTTCCGCTTTGCCAATGCCATTTTTGAACCGGTCTTCAACCGCAGCTATGTGGACCACATCCAGATTACCGCGGCGGAAACCGTCGGCATGGAAAAAGGGCGCGGCGGCTATTACGACGAATATGGCGCCGTGCGCGATATGGTCACCAACCATCTGCTGCAGCTGCTCTGCCTGGTGACGATGGAGGCGCCGGGCGACCTGGCCGCCGAGTCGATCCGCAATGAAAAGGTGAAGGTGCTCAATGCCATGAAACTCGATATCCGCAAGGATATCAGCGATGCGGTCTGTCGCGGCCAGTACAGCGCCGGCGTGAATGCGGAAGGCCGCAAGACGCCGGGATATCTGGAGGAGGATCGCATTGATCCGGAATCGGATACCGAGTGTTTTGTGGCGATGCGGATGCAGATCAATAACTGGCGGTGGGCCGGCGTGCCGATCCTGCTGCGGACCGGCAAGCGCATGGCGCGCAAGACCACCGAGGTGGCGGTGCAGTTCAAGGTTCCGCCGCTCCAGCTTTTCCAGCAGGTGGAATGCGAGGACGATGTCTGCGACATTACCCGCATCAAACCGAATACACTGATTTTCCGCATTCAGCCCGACGAAGGAATCTTCCTGAAGGTCGGCACCAAGCGGCCCGGTATGCGGTTTGTGGTGGAAGATGTGGACATGGACTTTTCCTATTCCGGCAAATGGAGCAAATCCCTGCCGGAGGCGTATGAGCGGCTGCTGCTCGATACGCTGCACGGCGACTCCACGCTGTTCACCCGCTCCGACGAGGTCGAGGCGGAGTGGAAGGTGGTGCAGCCGATCCTTCAGAATGTCGATCAGCTCACGCCGTTTCCGTATCCGCCCGGCGAGTGGGGCGTGCACGAAGCCGACTGGCTGTTCCACGGCGTGGAGGGGCACTGGAGAAATCAATGACCGATCAGTGCCTGGTCTATGTGACGGCCGCCGATGCCGCCGAGGCGCAGCGGATCGGCCGGACGGTGGTCGAAGAGCGGCTGGCCGCCTGCGCCAACCTGCTCGGCGGCATGCAGTCGATTTATCAGTGGAAGGGCCGCATCTGCGAGGACTCCGAAGTGGCGATGATCCTGAAAACGTCCGGGGTTCGGAAAAACGAACTCGTGGCCCGCATCCGCGAGCTGCATTCCTATGAAACGCCCTGCGTCGTCTGCCTGCCCATCACCGACGGCAATCCCGATTTCCTGAGCTGGATCGATAGAGAAACCGGCGGGCAGGCCTAGTCGGTTTCATAGGCTTCCGCGGCCCCGGCCACGCGCCGGGGCGGGATAAAATCTTCGGCGCGGTTCACGTAGTCCATCATCGGGCTCGCTTCCGGAAACCAGCGTTGTTCATCCGCCGCTGCGGCCAGGGGCTGGAAATGGATCGAGGCGAGCTGCTTGTAATAGACATCGGCTTCTTCGGGATGGCGGTTCTGGATCCAGCTGCCGGCGCTCCAGAGGATCATGGCCTTCTGATGTTTGTTCCACGACAGGCGCGCGGCCTGACCGGCGAGCGCGGCGGCCGCATGGCGGTAGT
>JBFJYX010000074.1:0-10545 GCA_041622415.1 Pontiella sp. | reverse complement strand
CTGCGAATCTTTCCCGCCGGGCACCTTTAAAACGCCCTCGGGAACCGGCAGCCAGCCGCCGCCGTGCAGGCTGAGGATTTCATAGGAACCGCCGGCGGTTTCTTTCAGGCCGCTCATCGGCGTGGCGGCCGTGCGCGTGGCGGTTCCGCTGTAGCCGCCCAGCGGCGCTTCGTTCACATAGGGCCCGGCAAAAATGATGCGCTTGTACTTTTCCGGAGAGGCCGGCAGCACCTGGTTTTTATTCTGCAGCAGCACGGTGCCTTCCCGCGCAATCTGCCGGGCCAGGGCCAGGTGATCCGCGCAGCCCACCACGTCGGTGCCGATCTTAGCATAAGGATTTTCGTTTTCCGGCCGCAGCAGCCCGAGTTTGATGCGCGTCGCCAGGCTGCGGGTCAGCGCCTGATCCAGGTCCGCCTCTTTCAGCAATCCTTTTTCAATCGCCTCTTTGGCCCACTCGCGCTGCTCGGGTTTTCCGGAATAGACGTCCACGCCGGCGGAAATCATCATGGCGGCGGATTCCGCGCCGTCCCTGGCATATTTATGCTCTTCAATCATATGGCTCGGCACAAACACATCGGTCACGACCGTGCCGTTAAAGCCCCACTCGCCGCGCAGCAGATCGGTCAGCAGCCAGCGGTTGGCCGAACACGGAATACCGTTGATTCCGTTGTAGGCCGACATAATCGACTCCACATCTTCGCGCTTAATCGTGTCGCGGTACGACGGCAGATAGTATTCGCGCAGCATGCGCTCGGAAATATCGGGCCGCACATGTTTACGGTTGTGTTCCGTATTGTTGGCCGCAAAGTGCTTGATCGTGGCGACGGTTTTCAGCCAGTCCGGATCATCCCCCTGCAGGCCGCTCACAAAACCGCAGGCCAGCGCCGTCGTTAAATGCGGATCTTCGCCGTAGCTCTCTTCCGTGCGGCCCCAGCGCGGATCGCGCGCCATATTGATGACCGGGCTCCAGATCGTTAACCCGTGATACCGTTTGGCTTTATCGCGGTCGGAATCCGCATGATGCAGCGCACGCGCTTCGTCACTGATCGCCGTGGCCATCGCTTCAATCAGTTCCGGATTCCAGGTCGAAGCCATTGAAAGCGGCACCGGAAACTGGGTGGCTTTACCGCGGCGTGCAACGCCGTGCAGCGCCTCGTTCCACCAGTGATGCGCCGGAATATCCAGCCGTTCCACCGGCTCGTTCGCCATCTCAACCAGGCCGATCTTTTCATCCAGCGTCATCTCAGCCACGAGTTCCGCCGCCTGCGCCCTGGCGGATTCATGCAGCGCCGTCCGGTCCGGGGCATCAGCACACACACCGGTCGCGACCGTGCAGGCCGCCAGCATATTAAACCCCAGTTTTTTCATAACTAATAACTCCAATTTAAATGATCGATTGTGAACCGCAGCAAAAATACGCCGGAGAGCGGCGGTTAATAACTCGAGTAATTGAGGACCAGAACATGATAACTAAAAAAATTCCAGCCGGAAATCGGGACAGCACTTTTTAACCATAAGTACCTAAAGATACGGATCTAACAGTGTTCTCAGCCTTATTTTCTGCGCATGAAACGAAGCCGGTCCAGACGGAAGGGTTCACCTTCTCCACGATAGATCATGTATAGATCGTGCGTTCCTTTGCAGTGATTGATTGTACCCGAAAATGTTTTCCAGGTGTTCCAATCGCCCGTCTTTGTTATCGTGCAGATTCCGGCCAATTCGCCGTCAGGAGAACCCAGGCGGAACTCAATTTTTCCGCCGGCTCCTGCCGCGGCCGCCTGCACGATAACCTTGGATGCGCCGGATTCAAAATCGACACCGGAAAGCTGGATCCAGTCGCCGTCGGAAATTGCGGTAACCATACAGCCGCCCTCTTCCAAGGACTCCACTTCGATTCCCTGCTGCCGATCGATCGTCTCGGCCTGCACGACTTCGTAGGGATTGAGCGGTTTAATTTGGGGAACGCTCTCGTGCGTCACTTTTACCCGCTGCATGGTTCCATCTTCGTTAAAGGCCAGCCGATCCACGCACACATTGCGGAAATAGGATTTTCCGCCGGAGAGGCGGCGGTCATGATAAAACATGTACCACTGCCCCTGGAACTGAACGATGGATTCATGGCTGTTGTTGTTTCCATTAATGTTTTTACCATCCAGCATTGGGTTTATGAGCACGACCCCTTTGTATTCCGCATCAGTGAACATCAGATTGCTGCTCATGATGTAGCCGATGTGATGGCCCTTCCGTTCAGGATAGGAGAGGTAATAGTTTCCCTCATAGGTATGAACAAAGGGGCCTTCAAACGAGCCGGGTGTATCGAGCGTCACCGCCTCGCCGCGGGTTGAAATCATATCTTCATTCAGTTTGATGATGCTGAAATTCTTCCCGATCGGACGCTGCTCGTTTTTTCCACCTCCAAAGATGAGCCAGGCCTGCCCCTTATCGATAAATACACAGGGATCAAAGCACCATTCCATATCACAATTCGGCATCGTTTTATCGATCAGCGGGCGATTCAAAGGGTCAACAAAAGGACCTTCCGGACGATCCGCAACGGCCACTCCGATGCCGTCACCGCCGTCCGGAAAATAAAGATAAAATTTTCCGTTTCGCTCGATACAGGCGGGAGCAAACGCCCGCGTGGCCCAGGAGGTATCCCGCGCCGCCTTAAAGATGATCCCATGGTCCGTCCAGTTCACCATATCATCGGATGAAATCAGGGTATAATCGGGCAGCGCATAACTGCCTCGATTATGTTCATCATTGGAGCAATAGACGTAGACCCGGCCGTCATGAACAATGGCATTGGGGTCGGCGGAATACCGCTGCGATATGATGGGGTTGTCGGCCAGCGCAAACTGGCCGGCCAGCAGACTGTTGAGCACAATCATAGAATGAATTAGGCGGCGCATAATTTACCTCTTAGAAAATTTGAACTTGAGCCGTAGAGCGAATGTCATCCGACGACGCGCCGACCTGAATTTCAAACGGTCCCGACGGTACGACATACCGGTCGGCATCGGCATCCCAATAGCGCAGCGCGCCGGCGGGCAAATCCAGTTCCACCACTTGCGAGGTTCCCTTTTTAAGGAAGATCCGTTTAAAACCGGCCAGGCTTTTCTGCGCCTGCGGCACCGGCGAATTCAGATGCCGGACGTAGAGCTGTACCACTTCTTCGCCATCAAACGAACCGCTGTTTTCAACGCGCACGCGCACCTTGATGCTGCCGTCGTTTTTCATTTCCCGGGCCGACGTCTGCAGGTCGCCGTATGTAAACTGCGTATAACTCAGACCGTATCCAAAGGCATACAGCGGCTTGCCGGTAAAATAGCGGTAGGTCCGGTTTTCCATCGAATAGTCCGTGAAATCGCGCATGCCTTCCGTCGAGTGATAGAAGGTAATCGGCAGACGCCCGGCCGGGTTATGATTTCCGAAGAGCACATCAGCCACGGCGGTGCCGCCGTTCTGGCCGGGATACCACGCCTGCACAACGGCCGCCATCTTTTCCTGCGCGGTCGGAATGGAGATGGAACTGCCGCTCATGTTCACATACACCACCGGACGGCCGGTCCGGGCCAAGGCGTTGAGCAGATCAATCTGCGGCTGCGGCAGCGAGATCAGCTTGCGGTCCCCGTGATCGAATCCCTGATAGGAGGTCCTCATCTCCTCACCTTCCAGGCGGGCAGTCAACCCGCCGACAAACACAACCAGGTCCGCTTTTTTCGCCGCAGCAAGAGCTTCTTTTGCCTGCTCGTCTTTCACGCTGTAGGTTTCGTCCTGCTTCAGGGCATAGGGACAGCCTTGGGCATAGATCACCTCTACCGCGGAACCGACCTCGTTTTGAATGCCCTTCAGTACAGTGATCGGATTCGACGGCGTACCGGCATAATTCCCCAGCAGCGGCGCTACGGAATCCGCATTCGGTCCAATAACGGCGATCCGCTTGAGCTTCTTTTTATCCAGCGGAAGCACCCCGCTGTTTTTCAGCAGCACCATCGACTTGCGCGCGGCTTCCAAAGCCAGCCGGCCATGTTCCGGCGTATCATTTTCCGCCGCCGGAATGTTCAGGTATTCGCACACGTCCGGGGGATCAAACAGCCCCAGCTTAAAGCGCGCCGTCAAAACGCGGCTCAATGCACGGTCCACATCCGCTTCCGTCAGCAGCCCCTGCGTCACAGCTTCGGGCACATTGGCATAAACACCGCCGCAGTTCAGATCGTTTCCGGCCAGAATGGATACCGCCGTCGCTTCGGCCGGCGTCTTTACATAGTTGTGGTATTTATACACGTCGCGAATGCCGCCGCAGTCCGAGACCACATGCCCGTCAAAGCCCCACTGATCGCGCAGCAGGTCCTGCAGCAGAAATTTGCTGGCCGGCGCCGGAACGCCGTAGACCGCATTGTAGGCCGACATAATATTCCCGACCCGTCCGTCTTTCACTGCACGCTCAAACTGCGGCAGATAGGTTTCATAGAGATCGCGTTCGGAGGGAACGGCATCAAAAACATGCCGCAGTTTTTCCGGGCCGCTGTGCACCGCAAAATGCTTGGCGCAGGCCAGGGCCTTATAATAGTCGGGATCATCGCCCTGAATCCCTTTGATAAACGCCACCGCCAGCTCGCCGGCCAGGTAGGGATCTTCGCCATAGGTTTCCTGGCCGCGTCCCCAGCGCGGATCGCGGAAAATATTAATATTCGGCGTCCAGAAGGTGAGTCCAAAATAACGCGCGGTATTCGGATTCTTCTTGCGGGCCCCGTTGTTTTTGGCCCGGCCTTCCGTCGCAATCGTGTCGGCAATGGCATGCATCATGTCGGCATCCCACATCGCCGCCATACCGATTGCCTGCGGAAAGACCGTTGCATGCCCCGCCCGGGCCACCCCGTGCAGGCATTCATTCCAGTAATCATAGGCCGGCACGCCGAGCCGCGGAATCTCTGTTGCTTTATTCACCAGCTGGTTCGCTTTTTCGTCCAGCGACATGCGGCGTACCAAATCCGCCACGCGCACCTCCACCGGAACAGAAGGATCCGTATACACCACGGGCTCGCTGACCTCGGGAACGGGATAACGCGGTCCGGCCGGTTCCAAATCGGCCGCCTTGACGCAGGCCACCACAACGCCGCCGCTCAGAACCTTCATGGCATTCAGCTTCGCCATATCGCGTTTGGTTTCAAACCGAATCTCCAGCGGGCCTTTGATCGAATCTTCCAAATGGTAAACCGTGGCCTTCAGGACATATTCAGCCCCGCGGCCGACCTCGGCAAAAATATCCAGATCGCGGGCGAGCACCGCGTCCCCGCAGATCACGTCGAACTTCCGCTGCCCCGCCGCCTGGTGATAGGTCTCGGCAAAATAAAATTCGAGCCCATATTCACCCTCGGGAAGTCCCTCCACCAGCGCTGAAAATTCACGCCCGTAAATTTCCTCCGTATACATCTGCGGATGCTTTGCATTAGCAATCGACGAGATATCCGTGGACGAAAGCGGGAAATGTTTGATCTCGCCGCGCACTAGGATCGGCCGTCCGCAGGTTGAACTCCCGATTTCATCGGCTCTCACCGCCAGCGGGGACACCGCCGCCAAAAACACCGTCACCGCGCCAAACCACGCGCCGCGCGCACTCCGAATATTTCCTCTCATACGCATATCACCCTCTACTCCCATATTTAACCTTTTACAAAATCAGAATCCTTCTGCCCAACGGCAGAGCCCGGATACAGCCCTCACGCTGGAAGGATTCATATATACGCCACCAAGGCCCCGGCAACGAGCACCCGGCAACTTAAACGTTTAAGTCGACTGCCCCGCCGCGAAGCCGGCACGGCCGAAGCGGTCAGAATAAAAGCCCCCGCCGTTGGACGAGGGCTTTTACGAACGTGCGATCAGATCATGAAGCGCCTGCGAATCAGGAGCATTCCGCCGCCGAAGGCGGTAATCAATCCCAGCGTAGCCGGTTCCGGGATCGCAACAATCGCGGCCCCGTTCCATGCACCATAGATTGTCGTATCGCCAGTATAGGTGAAATCGACCGTATAACCGGTCAAATCAGCCCCGGTGCTGAATGCATAGGTGACAAAATGCGAATCCTCAGCGCCGGCCGTGTCGCCGGAGGTGTACTTCGTAACGCCGTCGAAGGTAAACGCCGTGTTCTGCCCGGCGGTATCTCCGATACCAAAGAGGTAGAGCACATAATCCTGATTGGCCTGCAGGGTAAACGTATTCCCCGCCATACCGCCCAGCGATGAGGTCAGTGTGTTTGCCGCTCCGAATTCATCAACCAATCCACCAATGGAAACCGATGCGGTTCCGTTTTTCGCGTAATGGTAATCGTTGAGCATGTTATTGCCGGGAACGCCGCCGGATGCACCGCCGGCAAGCCCTGAAATGGTGATATCCAGGTTTAAACAATTATACGTATTCCCGTTGTTATGAGAGGTGCCGCCGGCACCGCCTGAGATATCCTGAGTAATGCCCGCGTTAACCCAGACCGAAGCATCCGCGGGGTCCGCAGAGGCATAGGCATCAATTAACAACGCATCCGCGTTGGCCATTTGGCATATGCCCAGCACCGCGGCTGTCAGTATTCCGAATGTTACATCTTTCATTATTTTCTCCTTTTTCCATAAAGGCTCTCCCGACCCGCGGAAGAGCCCGAAATGATTACTCCTGAATGAAGGCCCTGAAGAACCGGGCATCACCGGACAGCGCATTCGTTATGATCACTTCCGAACCCGTTCCCGTAACGTCAGTGATGATGTTGCTCCAGGCACCAACCGTCAGGTTGTCGCAGGCCATGATCCCGTACTTCGCATTGAACGTGGTGTCCCAGCGCAGCACCATTTCGGTTCCGCCCGCTGCGATTTCCATCGAGACCTCACCGACTTCAGGATTCGGATCGATATAATTCACCGGAACGATCGCGAACCCGCTGAAGGCCGTGTAGGTGGAAACCCTATCCCACCCAATGGTGAGCGTATCGGCAACCGCGGCGTCCGTGGTGAAACTGAACTTCGCCATGAAGTTGGTTGCATCGGAGGTGAAGACATCGTTCGTCGAGGTCTCTGTCGATACCCCGTCGTATGTGAACATGGCGGTCTGGTCGACGGCATCGCCCTTGCCCCAGACATACAGGCTGTAATCCGTATTTTCAGTTAAGCGGAGGCTCAGTCCGCCGATCGTAATCACCGAGTTCCCTTTGTTGTAGATATACTCCTTCATGATGGACGCGCCGGCGCCGGTATAGGTCGCCCCCGGTATATACGATCCCGCATACGCACTCAGGCTTACGCTTATGCCCGCATCCGCCATATTCTGAGCCGCCGCAACATTGGCGACGGTTGCGTCTCCGATATATTCCGTGACCCCCGCCGCAACAAAATCGGCCGCCGCTGAAGGAATATCAGCGCCGTTGGAGGGAATCCCGATGTCCCAGAGAATGGGCCCCGGAGCCACCACTTCATACCGGGCACTGATCGGCAGAAGAACCTCCGTGACTTCGGTATCTCCCGTCATGTTCCAGGCAATCGTTACCAGCCCCGTTGCCGATTCTCCATCGCTCAATCCGGCCGTCGCATTATCGAATACAAACGCCAGAACCGTATTGGAAGGACTCGGATCCATCAGCGTCATCGGCGTGGTGTTGACGAGACTGAACGCGCCGGGATGCGTCTCATCGGAAATTGAGACCGCGACATCAAGGCTTGAATTGGCAATATAGGATACCGCCACGCTTTCCGTAATCACGGTCTCCGGCGAATACAGGTTGAGCGCAATTTCGGTTGAATCGACAAAGAAGTCCGCCTGTTCAATGTAGAGTGCAGACACTTCGGATGCGGTTAATACATGATCATAAAACTGAATGTGGTCATACAGCAGGTTGTCATTCCGCGTCCCGTTATCACGCGCCCCGAAAACCAGGAACCGGCTGCTCGCATCCAGCAGCGTGGTGCCCGCACTGACCGCCTTCTGAACGCCATCGATATACAGTGTTAAGTCCCCGGTGGCCGCTGCGTATGAATACGTCAGCAGATGCCACGTCTGATCAATCACATTTACAGGCGAGACACTGTCCTTTACTTCATCATCGGGGGTTTTGAAAAAGCTGACCATGGTGCCCCAGCCCTCGCCGAAATTCCTGGCGCGCATCGCCCAGCCTTCATCGTTATCTTCGCTGCCCTTGCCGCCGAACTCATTCCAGCTCGCATTCCAGGTGCCGTCGGTACTCTTGACCCACAGCGAAAACGTAAAGTTGGTCGCCGCATCGAAGGTGTCCGCATATCCGGCCGCGAGCGAGGAGCTGTTCGAAATGCTCAGGTATTGAGCAGTCGACGAGAGATTCAGCGCATAGCCGCTGCCCGACGGGGTATCCGTCGTATACGAAGCGCTTACCGCGTTGGCATTGGTTGCCGCGCCCGAGATGACCGCCCCGTCATGGATCGCCCCCGCAGCACCGCTGTTCGCCAGATTCTGGCCATCGAAATTCCACTCGGCCACCAACCCCGCCTGCACCGCACCACTGAAAGCCATGCCGGCCAAAGCGGCCGTAATGGTGATGATCTTTTTGTTCATATCTGCTCCTTTATTTTTTATGCATCAAACGGCTTACTCGCCCCTTCTGCAGAACATGAAACACCCAGCCTGTTCCTGCTCAACCGCCCCCGGCGGCCGATGATTCCCCGGCTTTATTGCCTTTTCCGGTATACGGTACAGCAGGTCCTGACTGGCATGAGGTTTACGAACCGCAGTCATCGAGTTAGAGGGTTTTTAACACACCGCCGTAAACGGCCAACGGGTTTGAAACTTACGCAAGTAAGCCAGTCGGATCCGCGCTTTACCCCGCTTCAATCTTCCAGGCCTTGGAAAAACCGGTCGCACCAAACCGCTTGCCCGGACCTGAACTTAAACGTTTAAGTTGCTTCCCTCTTTCATGCGGCCGAGGACCGGCTTATGCTGTTGAATTGGTAACCGACAGGAAACGTTCATGTGCGCAGCCCATTCTGACAACAGAGATAAAAATGAGAAACCGCAGCGCCGGGTCACGATGAAGGACATCGCCCGCGAACTGGGCATCTCGCATGTTTCCGTGTCGTATGCCCTTCGCAACGCCTCCGGGGTATCGGAAGAGACCCGCCGGCGCGTTAAGGCGAAAGCCGAAGAAATGGGCTATGTTTCCGATCCGCTGCTCTCCGTACTTTCCCATTACCGCATGAACAGCAAAACCAAACCGCTGCATGCGGAAATCGCCTGGGTGAACACCTGGCGGGCACCGGAAAAGCTGCGGCAGCATCGGGAATTTGATCTCTACTGGGAAGGCGCCCTCGCCAGTGCAAACCGGGCCGGATTCAAACTGCAGGAATTCAATACCGCGGAAATCCCCCTGCACCGCCTGCAGTCCATCTTCAAGGCCCGCAATATACGCGGGGTGCTGCTGGCCCCGCTGGAGGATTCGAACCAGGACTGGTCCGCATATACCTGGGCGGACTTTGCCACGGTGCGCTTCGGCCGCACCATTCCCGAACCCGAAACCTACTTCGTGAGCAGCGCGCAGGTGAACAATACCATTCTGGCTTTCAACCAGATGCACGAGCTCGGCTATGAGCGCATCGGCTATGCGGGCGAATGGGTCCGTTACCGCTATTTCGGCATCGGTTTTTCCTGGGTGCAGCAGCAGCTCCCCGCAAACCTGCGGCTTCCGCTGCTGTCGCTCGATGCCGTGAATCATCCCGCAAAAACAGAGGCGGCGATCAATCGATGGATTCAGAAGAACAAACCCGATGCCATCCTGACCGACGTCCCGGCCATGCCGCAGATCCTGAAAAACCTGGGCTATCGCGTGCCGGACGATATCGGCCTCGCCACCACCAGCATTCAGGACACCACGATTGATGCCGGGATTGATCAAATGCCGTATGACATCGGATCAGCCGCCGTTCGTACGCTGATCGCCCTGCTCTCCAATCATATCCGCGGCGTACCGGAAACGCGGAACGAAACCCTTATCGGCGGAAAGTGGATCCACGGCTCGATGCTGCCGCCGCGCAAATAAAAAAAAAGGGGACGCCGTGCGGCATCCCCTTTTCTGCATTCGGTAAACCCGAATTAGATGTACTGGTTGATCAGGGCTTCGTAGAGCTCCTGCTTACCGCTGATCGGAGCCACTTCGCCGCCGGATGCGCCGATACCGGCCAGCTCTTCGAGCGTCATTTTTCCGCCGGCAAACTGTTTGCCGAGCCCGTGGGTGTAGCTGGCATAACGATCCGCACGCATCTGCTTATAGTTCGAATCGCTCAGGATCTTGTCGGCCGTCACCAGTGCGCGCGCGAAGACATCCATGCCGCTGATGTGGGCAATGAAGATATCTTCGAGGTCGGTGGAGTTGCGGCGGATCTTCGCGTCGAAGTTCGTGCCGCCGCCCTGCAGGCCGCCGGCTTCGAGAATCACCAGCATCGCTTCCACGGATTCGCGGATGCTGACCGGGAATTCATCGGTGTCCCAGCCGTTCTGGTAGTCGCCGCGGTTGGCGTCGATGCTGCCGAGCATGTTGTT